>CANHMG010000086.1 GCA_947461795.1 Flavobacteriaceae bacterium
CACTTATTCGATAAAAAAACGACTACAAATCCTTTGGCATTTTTATAATTTGAAATCGAAACCCATTTATTTGTAGTCGCACTTTTCAATTTGAAATTCGAAATACTTCTTTCTTTGATAAGAAAAGCATAACTCGATAAGACAAATAAAAGAGGAATTAAAATTAAATAAATAAGGTATTTTTTCATGTATTATTTCTTAACGAATTTTTGATTAGTAACACTTTTAGTTTTCTTATCCATCATTTGGAATACATATACTCCCGCTTCTAATGAGGAAATGTCAATCCCGTTTTGCCATTGTGGTTGCGGTAACATCATGACCACGCGACCTGTTACAGTAGTTATCGTAACATAATAAATTTCGGTATTCACATCTTTAAGTGCTACAAAGAGCTTGTCACTACTTGGATTTGGAAATAAAGTGAAAGCGTTCGTACTACTGAAAATATCATTCGCTAATGGAGCCGTAACTATAAATTGTCCCATCATTCCTCCATCTTCATGACCACCAAAATGACAGTGATACATATACGGATGTGTTACATCTGCATCAGCGAAATCATCAAATTTGCCAACGAAAGTTACCGATTCGTTTCTCGGTACATAAAAAGTGTCTTTCCATCCTGATTCATGAACACCAACATTAGCAGCGGAACCATTTCTTGCTACCACTTTAAATTCAATGTCATGAACGTGAAAAGAATGTCCGAAAATCGCATTGTTTGTAACGGTCCATTTTTCTATATTATTAAGATTTACTGTTTTGTCAATGTAGTTCAATACAAAAGGGTGATTGTCTAAACTAAAGGGTGTTGCACCTTGTCCGCCAGTAACCGCTATTGCTCTATTCACTGTTGCATCTGTTGATGCCCAATAAGTATTTGTTGCTAAGGTTGTTGGAACTGCAGTAATTGGTATTGTCGTAGTTGTTGTCGCTCCAACATTAATGTGCAAAACCGTAAAATCGAGATTATTCAAAAGACTTCCGAATTGTCCTCCTGTGTTTGGTTCGCCTCCAGGAAATCCTAATGGTTGGCCAGAGTTATAGGTTTTCAAATCAACACTTGAACCGATTACATCATTTCCTAAATTCACTAAGATTTCAATTCGTTCTCCCACCATCAATTTAACTCTATTGGTTCCAGTAATGGCAACTGGGGCATTCAATAAACCTCCATCATTAGCAATAATATAAAAAGTTCTATTATCACTAAATCCTAGATTGTACCCTCTTTCAATTTCTGCATTCAATATACGTAGACGAACAAATTGTTTTGGTAAAGTATATTGCGCTTTTGGAGTTCCGTTAGACAGCATATAATCGCCATAAACTCTATTGGACGCTGGTGGTGTTACAAAGGTATTAGTGGTGGCATTATAACTTCTACTTGTTAAGGCTAAAACAATATCATCTACACCGTAGGTTCTTGGTAAAGCCAATGCATTTTCTTGGGTATCATTGACAATTATAAATCCACCAAGTCCTTTAGTCATTTGGGCATGTGTTGTTTCGTGTAAATGTGGATGATACCAAAGTGTAGAAGCCTGATTCATCACTGTCCAATAAGGTTGCCACAATGTCCCTGCAGGAATCACTTGATGTGGACCACCATCCATAACTGCTGGTAAATGCATTCCGTGCCAGTGAACTGTTGTAGCTTCGTTTAAATTGTTGGTGACATTCAAATGAACTTCTTCTCCTTTATTGATAAATAACGTAGGGCCCCAAAAAGTTTCATTATTTATAGCACCAGTAATGGTTTGATTTCCAGTAACCAATTGTTTGGTAGATTCATGAATGTTTAAATTGAAAGTAGTTCCATACAATGCTTCAGGCATAGCCATGTTGTTGTATTGTGCATGGGAAACAAATGAAATTAGTAATAGACTGATAATGGAAATGTTTACTTTCATAAATTCTTGTTTTTTGGAGTTGTTGATTAGGCTTTAGACGAAACTATTTTTTGATTCGTCCGTTTGCTTCTTGAATTATTTTGAATATCCGTATTTAGGGTTGTATAAAAATTCAGTATCGGTTAAAGTTTTCAAAAAAGCGACGATATCAACACGCTCATTATCTGATAAATTCATTGGATCCGCTAATTCTTTCGGTAATAATTTATTTCTTGAAAGTGTATTGTAATGTTTGACTACTTCTGTCAAAGTTTTGAATCGACCATCGTGCATATAGGGGAAAGTGAACTGAATGTTTCTCAAAGTCGGCACTTTAAAACGAAGTGAATCTTCTTTTCGTTGTGTCATTTTCATTCTTCCAATATCATTCAATGTTGAATCGATGGGCAAACCATTGTATTCAAACTTATCGCTTGAAAACAAAGGTTCTTGATGGCATGATGCACAATGGTTTTTAAATAAATCGTAACCTTTCTGCTCTTGCTCAGTAAATGTCAGTTCTTTCCGAACCACTTTATCGTATTTAGAATTGGATGATTGCAGCATTACCACAAATTGTGTTAACGCTTTTAAGGTTAATTGCCCTGTAATTTTTGAGGTTCCAAATGCTTTTTCAAATAAACTAGGATAATCTTGTGTTTGTAGTAATTTTTGAACTACATGTTCTAAAGTTTCATCCATTTCTAATGGACTTGTAATCGGATTGAGTGGCTGCACTTCAAGGTTATTTACACCACCATCCCACATAAAATCTTTAGACCACGCTAAGTTCATTAAGGCTAAAGAATTTCGAGTGCCAATTTCCCCATCAATGCCATGACTCAAATCGTGATCTATATGAGTGAAACCTGTAGCTTGCAAATGACAGCTTGCGCATGAAATGGTATTGTCGCGTGATAAGATTGGGTCATAAAACAACTTCCTTCCCAGTTGAAATCCTTCTTCAGTTAATGGGTTTTTCTTAAAATCGTAATGCGGTTTAGGCCAGCCTTTGGGAATTTCAAAATAGAGTGGCGTTGACTTATAAAAACCAAATGCCAGCGACAAAAGAATCACCACTGCAAATAGAATTTTATAAAGGAAGTGAATTTTCATTCGAGTGTAAACATTTTTGCAGCAAGGTCAGACATTGACATAGCCTTTTGCCCTGGAATCATAATGCTGTTGGTTTTTGCAAGTTCAATTTCAGAAAAAAATTTTTCTAAATCGACTGCTATTTCAATAGTTTCCACTGGTTTTAAAGCTTCTAAAATAACAGTTCGCAATCCATAATTGGGTTTCATATAACCACCTAGGTGAAAATGAAATTGATTTTTTCTGGTTTTGCAACTAGTACTTTTCCCTTCAATTTTCATGTTGATGTAACCGCTTTGCCAAGCCCAATACATTCCTTTTGACGGGTCTAAATCTCCAGCCAAAGCTCCAGAAACACTAGCGGTGCTATCGACACCAATATTAAAAGTAACTTTTGAAATTAGAATGTTTTGCTTTGTGGTAATAGGAATTGACAACGAATTGGGGTTTTCAATGTCTATCAAATGATAGTTGTTTTTGGGTTTGATCCGAGTGTTATCAGCATATTGCACTTCTATATTGGAAACATAAAACTTGAATGTTTCGATTTCTAAAGTATCGGATAACGAAATGTATTTTTTTTGAAGCTCTAAGGGAGAAGATTTATAGTGTATATTAAAATGCATATACAATGAATCTTTTTTCACTTGAGAATATACTTCATGAAAAAAAAGTAAAATAAAAATGAAAAATAGATACTTTTTATGAATCATGTCTTGGCTTTGGTGGTTTTCCGAATATTCTGGAAAGCTCTTGAGTCAAATCGTAAAAGCAATCCATTTGTTCAGGTTTGCAAAGGTTCTTAATATCTTGAAAATGTTTGAAATGAGTTTGTTCTATTTGTTTTTGATTGTTAGCTAGCACTGATATTAAGCTGTCTTTTGTATTAATATCTACAGTGGTTTTTAATAATTGCAGATACAAACGATTTTTAGTTTCTCGAGTTTGTCGGTCGATACTCTCAATTGTGGAGCGATGCCATTCAATTGCTTTTTGATACACTACTTGCTGTGAATCATCTAGTTGTAATTTATCGATGATGATTTCTTTCGGTTCGCGATGTGGTTGTCTTGGATGGTGTTTTGTACCTTTTATCAGCAGAAATCCTAATGTTCCGAAGTTTAATAATAAAAGCGCAATGACTGCAAAAGTTAATACTTTGATTTTATCCATGATTAATACAATTGATTGGATTTAATTAGGGAAGAAGCAATAAGTTCTGAAGCTTCTTCTTTTTTTGATGATTTTGAAAAAACGAAATGGATGTTGAGTGTAACTAAAAGAATGACCGAAGCTGCTACCAACCAAATCCATTGGGGCTCTACAGTTTTTTGTGACTCGATTCTATTTTGAATTTTTGAAAATAACTTGGCATCCGGCATCACTGGAGTGATTCCATTAGTGCTTTCAAGTATTTCGTTGATCCAGTTTTGCTGTTCCATGTGGGTATAGACGAGTTAAATTATTTTTTCTTGCGGTATTCTTCAAACTTTATTGCTAATTTTTCTTTTAATGTAGATTTTGCCCTGAATAGGAGCGATTCTATAGACGAAATGCTGAGTTGCATAATTTCGGAAACTTCGGGATTGGACAATCCATCAATCTTAGAAAGTATAAATGCTGTCTTTTGATTTTCGGGCAATTCGTTGATCACGCCATAAAGAATGCGCGCATTTTCCTTATTCTCGAGCAAAATTCCTGGATGTTCGAAGTGAGAAGCATTGAGATAATCGTTTTCGTTTTGACTTTTCTTCCCAAAAATAAAGAGCCGTTTTTTGCTATTTTTATGTTTGATCAAATCAAGACTTTTATTGATTGTAATTCTGTAAATCCAAGTTTTTAGCGACGATCTTTGGTCGAATTGATGAAAAGAAGCATGCACTTGGATAAACACATCTTGTGTAATTTCTTCCGCGTCTTCGATGTTTTGAAGGTATTGCAATGCCACATTATAGACCAATACACAGTATTGATTATAAATCATTTCGAAATTAGAGGCATCGTTATTCATGGTCGAAAAGTAAGTATTTTTCTCAGAATAACTATTTGCAGCAAAGTTTAAATAAAAATCAGAATTTTTTCAAACCACAAATAGTGTTATATTTGACCGACGTTTAATAGCCCTGATAGAAACGAAAATCCTTTTGCTTTTTTCAAGCAAAAGATTGCAGTGAATAGCAGGAATAGCTCCTAAAAAACAGAACTAAAATGAAATTACTCGAAGGAAAAGTAGCCATTATTACTGGCGCCAGCCGTGGAATCGGAAAAGGAATTGCGGAAGTTTTTGCACAACATGGTGCCAATGTCGCATTTACGTATAGTTCATCCGTAGAATCTGCGATGGCTTTAGAAAACGAATTGAATGCATTGGGAATTAAAGCTAAAGGATATCAAAGTAACGCAGCAAATTTTAACGACGCACAAACTTTTGTAGACGCCGTTATCGCTGAATTTGGAACTGTCGATATATTAATTAACAACGCTGGAATCACCAAAGACAATTTGCTTATGCGTATGTCAGAGGAAGATTTCGATAAAGTAATTGAAGTCAATTTGAAATCGGTTTTCAATATGACCAAAGCGATTCAAAAAACTTTTCTGAAACAACGAGCGGGTTCGATCATCAATATGAGTTCGGTAGTAGGAGTGAAGGGCAACGCGGGACAAACCAATTACGCAGCTTCGAAAGCGGGTGTTATTGGTTTTACCAAATCGGTGGCTTTAGAATTGGGATCGAGAAACATTCGTTGCAATGCGATAGCACCTGGTTTTATTGAAACCGAAATGACTGCAAAATTGAATGAAGATGTCGTGCAAGGATGGCGAGATTCTATTCCGTTGAAACGTGGCGGAACGACTGTGGATGTTGCCAACGCTTGTTTGTTCTTGGCTTCGGATATGAGCGCTTATGTTACGGGACAAGTGCTGAATGTGGATGGAGGAATGTTGACTTAAGGTTATCATAAATGATGAATTTTTAAATTTTATATTTAAGACACCATCATTTAATATTTAAAATTCAAAAAAATAAATGACTATAAGCACCATTTTATTGTTATTACTCTCGTTACTCATTGCATTAGGATTATCTTTCTATCAATACTTTTATAAAAACGGTACCATTAGTAAAGTAACTTGGTTGCTTGCTGGTTTACGTTTTGTAGCAGTTTTTGGCGTTTTATTGTTGTTGATAAATCCAATTCTTTCGAGCAAAACTTTTGAAACTATCAAAACACCGTTGCCTATTATCGTTGATAATTCGAGTTCAATAGTCGACTTAAAAGCCAATAAAACTGCTATAGAATTGTATGAAAAGCTCAGTTCAAATTCGGCATTAAAAGAGAAGTTTGACCTGCAATCGTATCGTTTTGATTCGGATTTTCAAGCGGCTACTACTTTTGATTTTAAAGGGAAACAAACCAATATAGAAGAAGTAGCGGAAAACTTAAAAAGTATTTATAGAAACGCAACGTTTCCTGCTGTTGTAATTACCGATGGGAATCAAACAATTGGGAATGATTATGTTTACAGTTTTGATGCTAACACGAAAGTATATCCATTGGTATTAGGCGATACCACTACTTTTTTGGATATTAAAATTGGGCAACTCAATGTCAACAAATATGCATTTCACAAAAACAAATTTCCGGTTGAGGTCTTCTTGAATTATTCGGGTACTAAAAGTATATCCGCAAATTTTAAAATTTCACAAGGAAATACAATCCTAAATACACAAACACTTTCGTTTTCCCCCACTAATAAATCGTCTATAGTTACTGTTTTGCTTCCAGCGAATCAAGTGGGTTTGCAAATTTTTAAAGCCTCGATAACGTTGAAAGAATCGGAGAAAAACAGTTATAATAATACGAAGAATTTTGCTGTAGAAGTCATCGATCAGAAAACTAATATTGCGATTATTTCGGAAATAGATCACCCAGACATTGGTGCTTTGAAACGAGCAATTGAAACTAACTCACAGCGAAAAGTAACAACACTTAAACCAAATGAAATCAAAGCATTATCAGATTATAATGTATTGATATTGTATCAGCCTTCAAGCAATTTTAAATCGCTTTTTGAGAACAATGCATTGGCTGGAATCAACACCTTTATTATTACAGGAACCAGTACTGATTTTAATTTATTGAATCAATACCAAAGTAGTTTGGTTTTTAGAATGAGTGGACAAAGAGAAGATTACATTTCCAGTTTTCAATCGCAATTCAATTTGTTTGCCTTAGATGATATTGGCTTTGAGCAATTTCCACCTTTGCAAAATTCCTTTGGTACCATAACTCCCAATTCGAATGTTGCAGTGTTGCTTTCCTCGAAAATTAGAAATATAGCAACCAATGCACCTTTATTAGCTTTTTCTGAAATTCAAGGAAAAAGAAGTGCCTTTCTATTAGGAGAAAATAGCTGGAAATGGCGAATGCAAAGCCATATTGAAACGAAGTCGTATGAAAAATACGATGTGTTTGTGGATAAGATTATTCAATATTTAACTTCCAATAACGCTAGAAAATCGTTAGTGGTAAATCATGAAAGTTTCTATAATTCGGGTGATGCAATAGAAATAACAGCGCAGTTTTTCAATAAAAATTATGAAATTGATGAAAAAGCTCGTTTGACGATTTCGGTTACGAATAAGAATACTAAACAAATTAAGAAATACGATTTATTAAAGAGCAGTAATTCTTTTAAAGTCAATTTAGATGGATTAGATGCGGGTCAATATCAGTTTTCTGTAAAAGAATTGAAT
Organism: Flavobacteriaceae bacterium; assembly: GCA_947461795.1. Lineage (GTDB taxonomy): Bacteria > Bacteroidota > Bacteroidia > Flavobacteriales > Flavobacteriaceae > Flavobacterium. The sequence continues at coordinate 7,753 of CANHMG010000086.1, forward strand.
ACGAATACTCTCTATAACGGTTTTTTTGAAATTTTAGATTTTGACATTGAAAAGCAATTTGTAAATCCAGATGTGACTAAATTACAACAATTGGCTACACAAACTCAAGGGAAAATGTATCTACCAAATCAAGTGGATGCTTTAATTAAAAGTTTATTGGATACTTCGAATTACAAACCAATTGAAAAAGCGATTGTCAAAAAAACGCCATTGATTGATTGGATTTGGTTGTTGATTTTGATTGCTATTGCTTTAGGATGTGAATGGTTTATCAGAAAATACAATGGGTTGTTGTAAATTCAATTATTGTTTGTGGATACAATAGATTACACCTTCATTTCCCTCAAAGTCAAAATCTCTTAAATAAGTCAATCCAATTTTTTCCAACACTCGAATTGAACCTATATTTTCTTTTCTTGCTCGACCAACTATTGTAGTTAGATTAAAGTGATTAAATCCTAAGTCGATGCAAGCTTGAGCAGCTTCAGTAGCGTATCCTTTATTCCAGTATTTTTTAAAAAATCGAAATCCGATATTGTATTCCTCTAACTCTGGAGTGAATTTTAGTCCACACCAACCTAAAAAAGCATCACTTTCTTTATCAATTACTGCCCATCTTCCAAAATCATATTTTTCATAATGATCATAATTGGTTAAAAAAAACCTAGCTTTTTCGATACTTTCGAACGATACGTCACCAGTAAATTGAATTACTTCTGGGTCAAGATTGAGTAGATAAGCATTTTCAGCATCTTCCAAAACCATACGTCTTAAATAAAGGCGATCTGTTTCGAGTACTTTCAAGGATTTCATTTTTGAGCGATTATAACAGTATGAACTTCCTTTGTTTCATCATTTTTAGAATACAAAACCGGAAGTAGATAAAGTAATTTAAAGCCTTCTTTTTCAAGTACTTTTGTTACGCTAACTAAACTGTGATAATAGAAATACGTACGGTCTCCGCTGCTGCCAATTTGATATCCAGAATCGGAATAATTTCCATCCACAAAACTCAAATACAATACCCCTGACTCGGATAATAAATGATTAGAATTTACGATTAATTGTGTCAATTCAGATCGTGAAATATAAGGAATACAAAACCCACAAATGATAGCATTATATTTCGATTGCAGTTGGTAGATGTGTCGAATGTCCATCATTTTAAAAGTAACTTCTGGGCAATTTTTCCTTGCCAATTCGATCATATTTGGAGCTACGTCTATTGCATCGATTATAAAATCAGGTCTTTTTGAATGAATGTATTTTGTAATATTGCCTGGTCCACAGCCCAATTCTAATATTTTTGAATTTTCAGTAGCGATAGTATCACAAAACAAGTCATAAGTTTCGTTATACAAGTCTAAATCCATAAACTTGTCTTGATACATTTGGGCTACTTTATTCCAAGTTTCGAATGTTTCTTTATAGGAATCCATTTTATTTTTGATACTGTTTCTTTTTCAAAATTTCGGAGGCTGTTTGATAATAGGAAATGGTTTCATTTACTAAATCAGATCGGGTTTTCGTTAAGGGTGTTTGATCGTAATAAAGTTGAAAAGGAAGTTCTAAAGAAGAACCCGATTTTAAATTCAATTGTAACTGTTTCACTTGTTGTTTTGGAGACAAAATGGTCAATACATTATCTTTGATAAGTCCCAGATTTTGATAGGTTGCAATCAAAGCTCTTGGCTTGTAAGTTGGCTGTAAAACGTCTTGTCCGAAGAATTTACTTTGATACTCGAAATGCAACAACCCAAACAAAGTAGGCATCACATCTATTTGCGACATAAGGTTTGAATAGTTTCTTGGAGCAACATCTTTTGGACTAAATATCATTGCTGGAATTCTATATTTATCTAAAGGAAGTTCTGTTTTTCCTGCGCTTGAAGCACAATGATCGGCTACAATAACAAAAACTGTATTCGAATACCAACTTTGTTTTTGAGCCATTTCAAAGAATTGTTTTAATGCGAAATCGGTATATTTTACACCGCCATCTCTTGATTTGGCATCTCCAGGAATATCGATTCTTCCATTCGGATAGGTAAATGGTCTGTGGTTACTTACCGTCATCCAATGATTGAAGAAAGGTTTACCCGTTTTTGATTCTTGATTCATCACTTGAATTGCTTTTTTCGCCATATCTTCATCGCAAACACCCCACACATTAGCAAAAGTAATTTCGTTTGGTTGAAATGATTTTTTGTCAACAATATCATAGCCATTTCCAGAAAAGAAATCTTGCATATTATCAAAATAAGCATCACCACCATAAAGATATTTTACTTGATATCCTTTGTTTTTAAAAACACTACCTGTAGAAAATTTGTCTTTGTTGTCTTTTCTTTTTACGACACTTTCACCAG
>CANHMG010000087.1 GCA_947461795.1 Flavobacteriaceae bacterium
AAATTTAGAAGTATTTTAATAAAATAATACGCCTAATTCATGCAGCAAATATTTATTTTTATATTTAAAAACAGCTATAAATTGCTGTTTTTGCTGCTTTTGGTGGTTTCCTTAGTGTTCACAATTCAATCTCATTCGTATCATAGAAGTAAGGTGATAAGTTCCGCTAATTTCTTAAGTGGTGGCGTGTACGAACGCATTAATTCTATCAGTGAATATTTGAATCTTAAAAATCAAAATGATGCTTTAGCCATAGAAAATGCACGATTAAAAAGCATCATCTTTAATGCAAAAGACACCACTACTTTCCCTAAAATTGATTCCTTAAAAGGTGTTAGAAAAGCAGACATCATTGTTTCAAAAGTAATTCACAATTCCTATAATGTATATGAAAATTATCTAACGATTAATAGTGGAAGTGCTGCTGGAATTCGATCTGACATGGGTGTTATCAATAGTTCAGGCATCATTGGTATTGTAGACAAGACTTCTAAAAACTATGCAACTGTAATAAGTATTTTAAATGTCAAATCTCAAATCAATGCCAAAATCAAGAAATCAAATCACTTTGGTTCCTTAGTTTGGAATGGAAAAAGTACTGGTTTTGTTCAATTAATAGATGTTCCGAGGTTAGCATCTGTAAGAAAAGGAGATACAATTGTTACTGGTGGTCAGTCCGTTATTTTTCCTGAAAACATTGGAATTGGTACCATCAATAATATTTATATTGACAACAAAACCAATTATTATACTTTAAACATCAAACTTTTCAATGATATGACCAATTTGGGTCATGTTTATATCATTAAAAGTAAAGACCGAGAAGAGATTCTTACTTTAGAAAAAAAAGAAAATGAATAGTGCTGTATTTATAAATATTGCTCGATTTATTCTGCTTTTAGCGGGGCAAATTCTTATTTTTAATAATTTAGATTTTCTAGGGTATATCAATCCGTATCCTTATATTTTATTCATAATTCTATACCCCGTTAATGGAAATAAAACTGGCCTATTGCTCGCTAGTTTCTTTTTAGGTTTAACATTAGATATGTTTTGCAATTCAGGAGGCGTTCACGCAGCTGCAAGTTTATTATTAGCCTATTATCGTCCGTATATTTTTAAATTTTCCTTTGGATTAAGTTATGAATACCAAACGGTAAAACTCAATGATGTATTGACAATGGAACGTTTTTCATTTTTATTAATAGCTGTAATTTTTCATCATTTTACGTTGTTCTTATTAGAAATATTTAGATTTACTTTTCTTTTTGAAATCCTATTAAAAACAATTGTAAGCACTCTATTTACCTTGCTAATTTGCATTCTCATAATTTATTTAATTAAGCCCAATAAAAGATGAGAAAAGTATTACTGCCTACTGTCATTATCATCGCAACTCTTTTGCTGGTATTAAGGCTCTTTTACTTGCAAATTATTGACGACTCTTTTAAATTAAAATCTGACAATAATGCTATAAAGATTCAGTATGATTATCCTGAAAGAGGTTATATTTATGATAGAAATGGAGCTTTATTAGTTGCCAATCAACCTTCTTATGACATTATGGTTATCCCTAAGGATATGAAGAATATTGATACTTTAGAGTTTTGTCATTTATTAAATATCTCCAAAGAAGATTTTATTAAAATTATTGCGAAAGCGAAAGTGTATAGCCCAAGATTACCTTCCGTTTTTTTACCCCAATTAAATAAATTAGAGTTTGCCGCTTTTCAAGAAAAAATTCGAAAATTTCAAGGGTTTTATATTCAAAAGCGATCCCTTCGAGATTATCAAGTAAAGTTTGGCTCGAATGTTTTTGGATTTATTACTCAAGCCAATGAGAAAACAGTTGAAAAAAACCCTTATTACAATAGTGGTGATTTGCTAGGAAAACAAGGCGTTGAAGAAAGTTATGAAACCACTTTACGCGGTATTAAAGGAGTAAAATATATCCAAAAAGACAAATACAATCGGGAAATTGGTTCTTATAAAGAAGGAAAATACGATACCATAGCCGTTCAAGGTAAAGACATCCATTTATCAATAGATGCGGAACTTCAAAAGTATGGAGAAGAATTAATGATAAACAAAAGAGGAGGAATCGTAGCTATTGAGCCCAAAACAGGTGAAATTTTAGCATTAATTACAGCTCCATCTTATGATCCAGCCATATTAGTTGGAAGACAACGCTCTAAAAATTACACGAAATTGTATCGTGATTCTATAGCCAAACCTTTATATGATAGAGGATTGTTAGCGGAATATCCTCCTGGCTCTCCTTTTAAAATATTAACTGGTTTAATTGCTTTACAAGAACAAGTAATTGATGAGCAGACTACAGTAGTTTGTAATCATGGTTTTAGTTATGCTAGAGGACGATTTATGAAATGTCACTGTCATGGAGGAGCACAACAATTGCATCGAGGTATTTACGAATCTTGTAACGCATATTTCGGCACCGTTTATATGAAAACCATTAATAAATTCCAAAGACCTGCTGATGGTGTCGATGTTTGGAGTGGTCATTTAAAAAGTTTTGGATTAGGTGAATTTATGGGCTATGATTTGCCAACGGGTCGAAGAGGGAAAGCACCTACATCTAAAACCTACAAAAAAATATATCCAAATGGAGGTTGGAGAAGTACCGCTATTGTTTCGAATGCAATTGGTCAAGGAGAAGTGTTGATGACTCCGATTCAATTAGCTAACATGATGGCTGCTGTCGCAAATCACGGTTTCTACTATACACCTCATATCATCAAAACGATTAAAGGAGAAGCAATTGATAAAAAATACAGAACCAAACATGTTACCACAGTGGAAAGAAAATATTTTCAACCCATGATTGATGGTTTGTTCGATGTATATAATTTAGGAACAGCTCATGCTCTACAAGTAGAAGGAATAGAGATTTGTGGAAAAACAGGAACGGCTGAAAATTTTGCGAAAATAAATGGCAAACGAGTAAAACTTCAAGACCATTCAATTTTTGTTGCCTTTGCACCAAGAAACAACCCTAAAATTGCCATTGCTGTTTTGGTAGAAAATGGATATTGGGGTGCTCGTTGGGCAGGACCAATAACGAGTTTGATGATAGAAAAATATTTGAAAAAGAAAATTACCCGTACCGATTTAGAAAAGAGAATGTTAGAAGGAAGTTTACAAGGCGAATACGCTAAATATACAGGCAAAAAAGAAGTGGATAGCCTCTTACTAAAACCTAAAGTTATAGCTCCAGAAGAAGCAACTGAAAATTAATTCAAAATGAAAAACCAAAGTGTAACCAACAATCTCGATTGGATCAGCGTGATTATCTATATCATTCTGGTCATCATGGGTTGGTTGAATATATACTCTTCTTCATTGTCATTATCAGACGAACCATTCACTTTGGATTTAACCCAGTTTTATGGGAAACAACTTTTAAGTATTGCTTTAGCTATTCCCTTAATATTTGTGGTTTTATCTGTTGACGGAAAATTTTACGAAAAATTTTCTAGCATTATTTACATTATCGGATTACTTTCATTAGCCGGATTATTTGTGTTCGGAAAAACTATCAAAGGACAAGCGAACTGGTACTCCTTTGGAGCCTTTGGTTTACAACCCTCCGAATTTGTAAAAGCAGCAACAGCACTTGCGCTTGCTAAGTATTTAAGTGACGTTCAGGTCAATCTTAAAGATGTGGAAAAGCAAATACAAGCATTGGGAATAATTTTTTTTCCCGTCATTCTGATTGTAATTCATGATCCGGGAAGTGCCTTAATATTTATGGTTTTTTTCTTTGTATTGTATCGTGAAGGTTTGCCACCATGGTATTTATGGACAGGATTAATAGCAATTATTCTTTTTGTTTTTTCATTGATATTCCAACCATGGGCAGTTATTTTAATGGCATTTTTGGTTACTTGTTTTATCTATTTAAGAAGTAGATTAATCGATCGGAACATTATAGCAAGTGCAATAATTATGGTGCTTATTTCTGGTTTTGTTTTCTCTGTTGATTATGTTTTTGAATCCGTATTTAAACAACATCATCGGGATCGTTTTAATATTCTACTGGGTAAAGAAGTAGACATGAAAGGTATCGGATACAATACTAATCAATCTGAAATTGCGATTGGTTCTGGTGGTTGGTTTGGAAAAGGTTTTCTAGAAGGAACCCAAACCAAAGGTGGCTTTGTGCCTGAACAACATACTGATTATATATTTACTACAGTTGGCGAAGAATGGGGGTTTTTAGGATCTTTAGTTGTGATTGCTTTATTTGTTGGTTTAATTTTTAGAACTATCTATTTAGCAGAAAGGCAAAAGACAAAATTCAGCAGGGTATATGGCTATTGCGTTGCTTGTATCTTATTTATACACTTTTTTGTAAATATCGCTATGGTAGCGGGAGTATTTCCAACTATTGGGGTGCCACTACCTTTCTTTTCTTACGGAGGTTCTGGACTTTGGGGATTCACCATATTGCTTTTTATCTTCTTAAAAATGGATGCCAATAAAGTCAATGAGTGGTAAGTAAAATTTAATCCAAAAGAATGAAATAAAATAAAAAAAACACCCCAAAAACCATACGATTCTTGAGGTGTTTTTATTTTATACTATTGTAAGTTTTAAGATTTCACTACTTTATCTTTCTTCAATTTGTTATCTACATTTTTCTTTACAATTGCATTAGGTTGCAAATCATCTAAAACATTAATTGCTTCTTCTACATAAATATCTTTTGAAAGGCTTTCGTGCCATCTTTCTCTTTTTTCTTTTAAGGAAACATCAACTTTCATAGCTTCTAATTCATTTGGTAATGATGAAAATTGTAAAGAATTTTTATAATCTGCAAGTGATTTGTACTTTTTAGCTTTTTCTTCAATTGCTTTTTGCTCTGCTTTAAATTGATCAATGTTTAAACTGTATACATTTTCTTTATTGCGTTGATCAATCCATTTGGCATTTTCATCAATCAATTTGAATTTATCATTGCTAGCAATTCTTTTTTTACTATTATCAATTGCTACATCAAAATTATCTTGCTTGTCCCAAAATTTAAATTGAGCTGGTTCAATTTTATCCCAAGGCATAGCGTTATCGATGTCTCTTTCTCCCATTTTTAAATAAGCATAACGATCCGGAATTGCAACATCACTACTTACGCCTTCTAATTGCGTGGAACCACCCGTTATTCTATAGAATTTTTGAGTAGTAGTTTTTAATGCGCCTAAATCTCCAACGCTACTTCCTCTTACAAATTGGTTTAAATCAATTACATTCTGAACAGTTCCTTTACCATAGGATTGTTTGCTTCCTATGATAATTCCTCTTCGGTAATCTTGTATGGCAGCCGCTAAAATTTCTGATGCAGAAGCTGAAAAACTATTTTGCATGATTACTAACGGACCGTCCCATTGAATTTTCTTGTCTTTATCATACAAAACTTCTTGCTTTTTACCTGCAGATTTTATTTGAACAACAGGACCGTCTTCAATGAATAAGCCTGCGATATCAACCACAGTTTTCAAAGATCCACCACCATTATCACGCAAATCCATAATGATTCCTTGAACACCTGCATTTTTTAAACGATCCACTTCAATAGCAATATCTTTTCCTGCGTCACGGCTATCATTGTTCTCAAAATCAATATAGAATTTAGGCAAGTTAATGATACCATATTTTAATCCGTTTTTCTCAACAATACTCGATTTAGCATATGTTTCTTCTATTTCTACGATATCACGGATGATGGAAATAATCTTAATCGTTCCATCTACTTTTTTCACTGTCAAACGAACTTCAGTACCTTTTGGTCCTTTAATTTTTTTAACAACGTCATCTAAATGCATTCCAACTACCTCAACAGGTTCGGCGTTACCTTGAGCCACTTTGATAATAATGTCCCCTGACTCTAATTCTTTCCCTCTCCAAGCGGGCCCACCTGAAATTAATTCTGAGATTTCGGTATAATCATTTTTCTTTTGCAAACGAGCACCAATTCCTTCTAATTTCCCACTCATACTGACATCGAAACGTTCTTTTTCATCCGGTGGAAAGTAATTGGTATGTGGGTCAAAACGAGTAGCAATGGCATTTACAAATACAGAAAACCAATCATTTTGATCTAAATCACCAATAAAATCGAAATACTCATTCAAAGATTTTAAAGAACTTTCACGAGTTTCTTTTTCTAGTTGCTCGAATGATTTTGGAGCTTCATTTTCTTTAGCTTCAGTAGCAATTTCTTCTTTTGTTTTGTTGAGTTCATCAACCGATTTTATCTTGTCACTAACAACACCGTTTTTTTTGTCTTCTTGCATCTTAATCTTGTCTGTCAAAGAAGAAAGTGTGGACAATTTAATTTGTTTACGCCATTTTTCCTTTAGTTCCGTAGCATTTTTAGCGTAAGGCAATTTATCATAATCGGTGTTGAAATCTTCTTTAATAGAATAATCAAATGGTTTTGCTAGAATATCCTTATAAAACTCTTTGCTTTCGTTTAATCGCTTTACCAATCTGTCGTAGGTCAAGTTGAAAAAAGATAAATCTTTATTTCTTATTTGATCGTCTATTTGTGTTTCAAAAACAACAAATTCATCAATATCTGATTGTATAAAAAATCGTTTGGATGGGTCTAAAGCTTCGATATAGTCTTTGTAAATCCCTTTAGAGAAATTATCATCTATAACGGCAGGATCGTAATGACCTCTTTCGATAACAAATGTTAATAATTCTAATAACATTTTGTCTTTTTCTGGATCTGTTTTAGGTTTTAAGATACTCGTAAAAGCAAATAATCCCAAAGAAACAGCAATAACTACTAGTACTAATTTGTAATTCCTTTTCATATATTGAATTAAGATATTCATTAATTTTTAAATCTAAAGTACATAAAAACAGAAGCGGTACTTATTTTCTATGCCTAATTTTTTGTTAAAGATGCTAAAATAAGAACTTCCTACTAAAAATGCTTATTTTTGCGGGGATTTATTTAAATCCAAAAACAACCATATTGGTTCGAAAAATTGGAATTGAAAACAATACTTTAGCCCTGATGGGAATGGCATCCTTTTGTGACGTTTTTCGGAACAAAAGATAAAATGAACAGCAGGATTAAGCTCCTAATAAAGAATATAGAAAAATGAACAAACCCCTGATTTTAGTAACTAATGACGATGGTATTTCTGCTCCTGGAATTCGAGCTTTGATAGCGGTAATGGCTGAAATTGGTGATGTTGTGGTTGTCGCTCCGGACAAACCTCAAAGTGCCATGGGGCATGCAATTACGATTAATAGCACGTTGTATTTGAATAAAGTTTCTCTAGAAAATGCGGTTGTAACAGAATACAATTGTTCTGGTACACCTGTAGATTGTGTGAAATTGGCGGTTAATGAAATCCTGAAACGAAAACCTGATTTGTGTGTTTCTGGAATCAATCATGGGTCGAATTCTTCGATCAATGTGATTTATTCTGGAACAATGAGTGCGGCAGTGGAAGCGGGAATAGAAGGAATTCCAGCGATTGGATTTTCGTTATTGGATTACGATTGGAATGCTGATTTTGAACCTGCCAAATCTTTTATAAAAAAAATTGTGCTACAAACTCTTGAAAAAGGATTACCAGAAGGAATTGTTTTGAATGTGAATATTCCAAAATTATCCCAAAAAGACATTTTAGGCGTTAAAATATGCCGACAAGCCAAAGCAATTTGGATGGAGAAATTTGACAAAAGAAAAACGCCTCAAGGAAAAGACTATTATTGGTTGACTGGGGAATTTGTCAACGAAGACAAAGGCGAAGACACGGATGAATGGGCTTTAGAAAAAGGCTATATTTCGATTGTTCCCGTTCAATTTGATATGACAGCACATCATACGATTCAACAATTAAATTCATGGAATTTGAATGAGAAATAATTGATAATTAAAAAATTAGCATGAAGAATTTAGATTTGTTTTGGGGTATTTTAATGGCGATAATTACCACAGCTATAGGAAGTTTTATTTTTATTGAACTTTTTGCGGGAATGGATTTCGTTCGAGGATTATTGTTTTATAAATCTCATGGTTTGTTGGGGAAGATTATCACTTTGGGTGCAATTTTAAACTTAATTTTGTTTTTTGTTTTATTAAAACGAAACAAAGATTTGATGGCTCGTGGTGTTGTTTTCGGGATGATTCTTTTGACAATAATTACACTATTTATTTAAATAATGAATATGGAACAACGAATTTTGAATATTGAAGTTAAACCTTTACCATGAAATATTATATTATTGCTGGAGAAGCGTCGGGTGATTTACATGGTTCGAATTTGATGAAAGCCCTTTTGGAAGAAGACCCTAAAGCGGATATTCGATTTTGGGGTGGTGATTTAATGAAAAGCGTAGGTGGAAAACTAGTAAAACATTACCGAGAGTTGGCTTTTATGGGTTTTATTGAAGTGATTTTTAATTTGAAAACCATTTTTAACAACATTCTATTTTGCAAGAAAGACATTGCAGCATTCCAGCCAGATGCGATTATTTTTATTGATTACCCAGGTTTTAATATGCGAATTGCGAAATGGGCGAAAGAAATTAGAATCCCAACCCATTATTATATTTCACCTCAAATTTGGGCATGGAAAGAAAGTAGAATTGCTGCTGTGAAAAGAGATTTTGATTATTTATATGTCATTCTTCCTTTTGAAAAAGATTTTTATGAGGAGAAACATCATTTTCCCGTAACTTTTGTCGGACATCCACTCATCGATGCGATTCATAATCGTATCCCTATTTCAAAATCACAATTCATTCAAGAAAACAATCTTGAGGATAAACCAATTATTGCAATTTTACCTGGAAGTCGAAAACAAGAAATTACCAAAATGCTTTCTGTAATGTTGAGTGTCGTTGGTGATTTTGAAGATTATCAATTTGTAATTGCTGGAGCACCTAGCCAAGAGCATTCTTTTTATCTGCCTTTTTTGAAGTCAAAAAACGTACATTTTATCTCCAATAAAACCTATGAATTATTGAGTCATGCCACTGCGGCTATGGTTACCTCAGGCACTGCAACTTTGGAAACAGCTTTGTTTAAAGTTCCTGAAGTGGTTTGTTATAAAGGCAGTTGGGCATCCTATCAAATTGCTAAGCGCATTATTACTTTAAAATACATTTCTTTAGTCAATTTAATTATGGATAAAGAAGTAGTAAAAGAGTTAATTCAAGGGCAATGTACTTCAAAAAATATCCAAATCGAATTGCAAAAGTTACTTGACCCTAAATACAGAGAAGTATTAAACACAAATTATATTCTTTTAGAACAAAAACTTGGAGGCCTTGGAGCAAGCAAAAAAACAGCGCAGCTAATTGTTCGAAGTCTAATTAAATAACATTATTTCATTTAAAAAAAATCATTTGAAACCAATACTATCTATACTTTTATTTTGTGTTTTTTTAGTGAGTTGCAAACCAACTTCAAGTATTATTACTTCAAAATCTGAAGCACAGAAAAGAGGCATTTATAAAATTCCTGAAAATAAAAAAATTGCAGACAAACCAACTAAGGCGGCTAAAAAAGAAGAGCCTAAAAAAGCAACAATTGGCAGTCGAATAAACGATAAAAACGATGACGATTATGTAATAAGTATTGATGACTCTAGTTATTTGGTGAAGCAACTTATCAATGCGGCTTCTGAATACCTAGGGACAAAATACAAAAGTGGTGGCACGACTTCGGAAGGGTTTGATTGTTCGGGTTTGATGTATAGTACTTTTAAAAAATTCGATATTATCTTACCTCGTTCTTCGGTAGATATGGCAAAAATTGGCAGGAAATTAAATGAAGATGACATCCAAAAAGGCGACTTAATTTTCTTTAGAACCAATGGTAAAAGTGTTATCAATCATGTGGGTATGGTTACTGAAATTAGTGATGATGAAATCAAATTTATACATTCTTCCACACAAAAAGGGGTAATTATTTCAACCACAA
>CANHMG010000088.1 GCA_947461795.1 Flavobacteriaceae bacterium
CAGAATAAGTTGCGACCACTGTAGTTCCTGTTTCATCTCTGACATCTAAAGTATAATCTGCGGTTGGCAATTCTAAATAAGCGGAATTGAAATTCGGAAAGGATATATCATTTACAATTGTTCCAGCAGGTACGCTAGTTTCAACAACATCTACAATAGGTGCATCAGTGGAACCATGATTCACCAAAACATCTGTATTAGTAGCATTAGAAGCTGTTTCTCTACCTTGAGCAAAAACAGATAGTCCAAAAGGTTGTGCCGGAGAATATCCAGTAGTACTTACATTTCCGTTGGCTACGATTACATAGGTTTCTCCCTCTGTTAATGTTGGGGCAGTATTGAATATACTCTCTGCAACTGATGCACTTGTACTTGGCGCAATATCTATTTGAATTGGTGTTCCCGCTGGGGTATCAATAAATGGAGTTGCTGTTCTAAAAGCAAAATCATTTGCTATAAGTGTTCCGTTCAAATACACATCTACCAAAGCTGCTGCTGCATCTGCTGAGTTATGAATTATTTGAACTCGAGCAGTTGGAGGTGGTGGAATAAATGGTAATGGAATTAGATTTCCACCTGCTCGCAATGCTACCCATAAACCAAAGCCTGGCCCATTGCTATTTTGAGATGGATTTAAAAAACCACTTGCAACTACAGTAATTGCTTTTCCTTGCAATCCTAAAGTAGCTAAAGGAGCAGCATAAGAAGCAACTACTGTCGTTCCAGTTTCATCTCTAACATCTAAAGTATAATCCGTTGTTGGTAATTCTAAATAGGAGGAATTGAAATTTGGAAAAGAAAGATTATTTACAATAGTTCCCGCTGGAATACTAGTTTCAACAACATCTACAATGGGCGTATCAGTAGCACCATGATTTACTAATATATCGGTATTAGAGCCATTAGAAGCTGTTTCTCTTCCTTGAGCAAAAACGGATAGTTCAAAAGGTTGACTTGGAGAATATCCGCTTGGGCTAACAGTCCCATTAGCAACAATTGTATAGGTTCCTCCAACATCTAAAGTAGTTGTTAAATTATAAATACTTTCCGAAACTGAAGAACTTGTGCTGGGAGCAATATCTATAGAAATTGGAGTTCCAGCACTCAAATCCAGATAAGGTGTAGCGGTTCTAAATGCGAAATCATCTAACGCCAAATCACCATCAATATAAACATCTACAAGTGTTGTTGCGGTATCTGGTGAATTATGTATTATTTGAACACGTGCATATTGAGATAAATTTAAGGGTATTAAATTTCCTCCTGTAGGCAATGCCAACCATAAACCAAAAGCAGGCCCATTGCTGTTTTGTGAGGGATTAATAAAACCACTTGTTAAAATAGTAATTGCTTGTCCTTGGAGTCCTAAACCTTGAAGCAAAACATCATAGGAAGCTACAACAGTATTACCAGTTTGATCGGTAACATCAATTGTGTAATTTCCAGTTGGCACTTCTAAATAGGCAGAATTGAATGTAGGATAAGAAATATTATCAACTATGGTTTCAATCGGAAGAATCGTTGTATTTACAATATCATAGGTTGGTGCATCAGTAGCCCCGTGACAAACTAAAATATCGGTATTTGTTGATAAATTAGCTATTTCTCTTCCTTGACTATAAACTAGTAATTCAAAAGGTTGAAAAGGAGAGTAACCTGTAGGACTTACAATTCCATTTGCAACTATAATATACGTCTCGTTGGCAATAAATGCAGTGGTAACATTGTAAAAACTTTCAGCATTTGAACTACTATTTCCCGGAGCCACGTCTATAGTTAAAGGAATTCCAGCGGGTACATCGGTAAAAGATGTTGCTGTTCTAAAAGCTAAATTATCTTCTGCTAAATTTCCATTGACATAAATATCTACGGTTGCAGTGGAAGCATCAGCTGAATTATGAATGATTTGAACTCTAGCAGTTTGAGAAAAACTAAAATTTGTTATCAAAGACAAAACTGCCAAAAGCAAATAGATAGTAAATTTTTTCATAGTTATTTTGTTTTTTGAACTTCAAAAATAGTTTTAACTTTTTTTCAAAAAAAATAAACAATTATATATTTATATTTTTTTTAACTGCTGTTAAAAGCATTTTTTTTTTAATAAAATAAAAAACCTTTTGAACCCAATAAATAAGTTGCAATGTATTGATAAATAAAAGTTTTACTATTAAACACTAATTAATAGTTATCAAAATTTTATTAAAAATGCAAACCTAAAAAAAGCATCTTAATAATCAAGATTTTATTACTCAATTATATTGCTTTAATTTGTCTTAACTAATTTCCGAACAATGAATTTTAAAAAATATTTATTTTTTTTAATAGTCTTTATAGCTTTATTTTCTTGCGCAACCAAGAATCGAATTTTAGATACTAAAAAAGCAAATAGCATTTCAGAAATTAATAGCAATGAAAACAAAAGTGTTGCTGTCAATTCAATTAAAATTGAAAATGCTCCAGAAACTCGAGTAAAACCTGAAGAAGCTAACGATACAACTTTCGTTAATCTAAAAGAATATAGCAATGATTTTGTGTATAATATGAAATACGCAACTGAAGATAACTTTTTAAAATCAAAAGTCTATGATTGTGAGGCTTGTTATCTTCGTTATAAAACCGTAAAAGCATTAATAAATGCTAATGAAAAGTTTCTAAAAAAAGGATTTCGTATCATGCTTTTTGATTGTTATCGACCCTTGGCAATTCAAAAAAAAATGTGGGAAATTGTTTCCAATCCAAATTATGTAGCAGATCCTAAAAAAGGTTCCATACACAATAGAGGAGGAGCAGTCGATATTACTTTAGTAGATCTTCAAGGAAAAGAATTGGATATGGGAACAACTTTTGATTTTTTTGGAATAGAAGCTAGTCATAATTTCGAAACGCTTTCGGACGAAATAAAAGCCAATCGCAAATTACTTCGGAAAATTATGACTCAAAATAATTTTAAAATATTTGAAAGTGAATGGTGGCATTATATTTTGAAAAATGCACAAAAAGATCCCATTTCAAATTTCAAATGGGATTGCCACTAATTTTTTACTTCTAAGCAATGAAGAAAATCCATAAAATAGGATTCCGGTTGGTAAATTTCACCATTTAATTCTGATTTAAATTCTTTTCTGAATATAAAATCATTGACATCTGTGGCAAATTTAATACGTATAAAAGAAACAGGAGACTGTTTCAAAACGTCACAATCTGCTTTATTGATACTGAAATACCCTGACAAAATTCGATTATTAATCCCTTTATCATCACGCAATAAAGTACCGCAACTTTCTTCATTCGTGTGCGTTAGCGTAATGATTTTATTGTTGAGAAGTTGAATATAAATCTTTGAGTTGGATTCAAAACATCTAGCTTTAATAAAATTCTTGCTTTTTTCAATCAGTTGTATATTGAATAAAGCAGTAGCATCTGAAAGGACAAATGAACCAAATAAATACGTTGAGTTATCTGCGAAGTTTTTTTCATAAACCAAATATTCCTTAGTGGTTTTATAACTGCCGATGGAATCTACAACATTGGTTGAAAAATCACATGGTTTCTGAGCAAATATTACAATTGAAACTAATAATGTTAATGTGGAAAGAATGTATTTCATTGTGGATTTAAAATTTGGTGCAAAGTAAAACTATTTTGGTATTGTTTGTATCCGTTGTAAAAAAACAATACAAATTTCCACCTTCCTTGATTTTCCATTTTTTACGAATTTCATCCACAGAATCCGGAAAGTTTCTAGTAGTAATATTGGCTTTAATGCCTTCTAAAACAGCTTTCATTTCTTTTTTTTGATAGGGAAGAACAGCATTAATTTCAAATGTTCGTCCCGGAAAGGATTTTAGTTCATTTGAGGTGTATAAATGTGAATTTGGATGTAATTTATCTATATTAAATTGCTTACTAATTTCATTAAATCCACCTGATTTCATTATGGCACTATTCGGTTCATATAAGTACTTTTGTGGCAAACTATAATCAACAGAATCCGAATTATTATTCCATTCAAATTGAAAATATTCAGTAAACTCTTTCTTTATATTAACAGTACAGATTTCAACAGGAGAAGTCTCATTTTTTGAAATTTCCCATAACAATTCTTTGACTTCATTCTCGATGGCAACAATATGAATTTTTTTTATCTTTTTCATTTCATTCAAGCCCGCTGTAATGTCTAATAAAGGAGCCGTTTTTATCAATAAGTTATCTGAATAATTAAAATAGAAGTCTAGTAAATCAGGAACATTGGGCAAGCAATCCTTCAACATAAATACCTTGCCTTTATGATCATTTCTCCTGGAAGGATCAATATATATCCAATCGAATTTTCTGTTCAAATTTGATAATATTTCATAGCTATCACCACAGTAACATGCAATAGAATTGGAATTTAATTGTTTTACATTGTGTGCAACAATAGACGATAGTTCTTCATTCATTTCACAATGCACCACCGATTGGAAGTGCTTTGAAAAATAATAGGCATCCACTCCAAAGCCTCCTGTTAGGTCAATGATCGAATTCCCTGAAATTAAAGAAGCTTTGAAAGCAGCCGTTTTCTCTGAAGAAGTTTGTTCAATAGAAATTTTATTTGGGTAAATTATTGATTCAGTATTGAACCAAGTTGGTAATTTGTCTTTCGATTTTTGTAGACACTCAATTTGTTCTATTATCTTTTTCCAATTGAAATCAGGAAAAGGATTTTTATGTAGTGCAAGTTTGTGTATAGAAACCTCTGCATTAGCTTTAATAAATTCTTGAATTTCTTGTTGTAGAATTGGAAATTGCAAGGCTAAATGTTTTTGGTCAATAATTGAATTACAATATTATCTGGAAAAAATTCCTTACCGATTACTTTCAGAATTGTATACAAAGGAACTGCAATTATCATCCCGACAATTCCGGAAAGAAAGCCTGCAATTAGAATTACTAAAAAAATTTCTAAAGGATGTGAACTGACACTTTTGGAAAAAATAAACGGTTGTGAAATATTATTGTCAATCAATTGAACAACCCAAAACCCAATCAAAACATAGATGGTTGTTGGTAAGATTTCACTTTGAAAATCATCACCTAAATGACTAATCATCGTTAAAATAGCAGCTAAAACTGATGCGATAAGTGGTCCTAAATAAGGAACGATATTTAAAATGGCGCATAAGAAAGCAATGACAATCGAATTTTCAATTCCGAATATAAGTAAAACAATCAAATACAACACAAATACAATAAAAAGCTGTAGCAATAATCCAATAAAATAGCGTGATAACAAATGATTGATTTTATCAAGTGAATTTAATATTTGCATTTCATGACTGTCTGGAATAATTTTTTTAAATCCAATAATAAACAAAACGCGATCTTTCAAAAAGAAGAAAGTAATGAATAATACTGCTGCCAATCCAA
This sequence comes from Flavobacteriaceae bacterium, assembly GCA_947461795.1. Lineage (GTDB taxonomy): Bacteria > Bacteroidota > Bacteroidia > Flavobacteriales > Flavobacteriaceae > Flavobacterium. Next base: position 5,410 of record CANHMG010000088.1, read on the forward strand.
TTCCAAAACTACTTATGAATCCAATAATGGCATTGATAAAATTGGGGATGAAATCAAAATTGATCAGTGAAGAAATTTGAGTTTGATCGAAAACAATTTTAGAATCGATGTTATGACTTTCTAGAAAAACTGAAATTTGGTGAATCAAATTATTGATGTCCTTTTCAATTGCAACGGTATTTAATAAAGACAGATTTTGCCCTTGATTGATAATTAAAGGAACGAATAAAGAAAGTAATCCTACTAGTATTAAAATGAAAACTGATAATGTAGCTATTGTTGCAAAAAGATGATTGAATTTGAAGCGTTTTTTTAAAAAATTCAGTATCGGATTCCCAATAAGTGTAGTAATTAAAGCAACAACTAAGTAGATTAGTATCGTTTGAATTTGATATAAAAGATAAAGTAAAACACTAATTCCGACTAGAATTCCAATAGCTCTGACTATTCCAATAGATATTATCTTTGAATTCATATCACTTCATTTAATTAGTAAAGATATAATTTAAAATATTAGCACCCATTTTCAATGCTTTGAGCCGAACTTCAGCCGGGTCATTATGCACTTCTGCATCTTCCCAACCGTCGCCTAAATCGGTTTCGAAGGTATATAAAAGCACCAATCTAGATTCATAGAATATCCCAAAAGCTTGCGGGCGTTTGCCATCGTGTTCGTGAATTTTTGGGATACCACTTGGAAAAGAATAGGGTTTTTGAAAAATGGGATGATTCGCGGGGATTTCCACTAAATCACTATTGGGCATTAATTTTTTAATCTCTTTTCGAATAAATTCGTCCATGCCATAATTGTCATCGATGTGTAAAAACCCCCCAGAAGTGAGGTAATTTCTCAAATTAACTTGATCCGCATCACTAAAAACTACATTGCCATGTCCGGTCATGTGAACAAACGGATAGGACAGTAAATCCGGGCTATCCGGTGTTACTAATCCCGGTTTTGACTTTATTTTAGTATTGATATTTTGATTGCTAAATTTAATCAAATTGGGTAAGGATGTTGGATTTGCATACCAATCACCACCGCCACTATATTTGAGTAAGGCAATTTCTTGCGCATTTATTATGGAAGTGAATAGTAAAAAGAAAAGCAATTTTTTCATTACAAATATTTTATTCATTTACAAAAACAACAGTATGACAGGCAACAATTGCTGCGGTTTCCGTTCGCAATCTAGTATTTCCCAAAGATACTGGAATGTATTTATTTTCTAAAGCCATTTGAATTTCTTTTGAAGAAAAATCACCTTCAGGGCCTATAAGTAAAGTAACATCGGTTTGTGGTGGTAACAAATCTTTCAATAACTTTTTATCCGTTTCTTCGCAATGTGCAATATACAATTGCCCTGAGAAAGTATTCTTCATAAAGTCTTTATAAAGAACTGGTTCATTCAATTTGGGTAAATAATACTGATTCGATTGTTTCATAGCGGCAATTACAATTTTCTCAAAACGATCCGTTTTAATATGTTTGCGTTCAGAATGTTCGCAAATGATAGGTGTAATTTCTGAAATTCCAATTTCGGTGGCTTTTTCTAAAAACCATTCAAAACGATCATTCATTTTAGTAGGAGCAACCGCAAGATGTAAATGAAAAGGCAAGGCTTTAGCTTTTTCAGAATGCACGATTCCAACAGTGCATTTTGTTTCTATAGCCAATATTATTTTTGTTGTAAATAAAAAACCTAAACCATTAGTTACGAATAGTATATCGCCATCTTTTTTTCGAAGTACTTTAACAATGTGTTTGCTTTCTTCTTTATCAAAAGTAAATTCTGTAGTGCTTTCAGAAATCGTTGGATTATAAAATAATTGCATAATTAAAAGGAAATTCTAGCTTTAGAAACAACGGTTGCTGTTTCAAAATTATCTATTAAAAACTTTTGATAACCAACAATGCCAATCATGGCTGCATTATCTGTAGTATATTCAAATTTAGGAATATAGGTTTTCCAACCGTATTTTTGTTCGGCTTCTTTTAAAGTCTTTCTAATTCCAGAATTAGCTGAAACTCCACCACCAATAGCAACTTGTTTTATACCCGTTTGAGCAACGGCTAATTTTAATTTATCCATCAAAATTTCAATGATGGTATGTTGTATTGAAGCACAGATATCTTCAAGGTTTTCTTCGATAAAATTTGAGTTCACCGCTACATTCTTTTGAATAAAATACAATATAGCTGTTTTCAATCCTGAAAAACTAAAATCTAAATCAGGTACTTTAGGTTTGGTAAAAGCAAATGCTTTTGGATTACCCAATTGAGCATTTTTATCTACTAATGGACCACCAGGGTAAGGCAACCCGAGTATTTTTGCACTTTTATCAAAAGCTTCACCGACAGCATCATCGGTGGTTTCTCCAATAATTTCCATGTCGAAGAAATCATTCACTCGAACAATTTGAGTATGACCTCCAGAAATCGTTAAGGCTAAAAAAGGAAAAGTGGGTTTGTCAAATCCAACTTCATCAATAAAATGTGCTAAAATATGCGCTTGCATATGATTGACGGCAATTAAAGGAATTCCCAAAGCAATCGCCATCGATTTGGCAAAGGAACTTCCTACCAATAAAGAACCCATCAAGCCTGGACCTTGCGTAAATGCGATGGCAGACAATGCATCTTTCTGAATTCCGGCTTTTTTTAAAGCGGCATCAATTACTGGTACGATATTTAATTGATGTGCGCGTGAAGCTAATTCAGGAACAACTCCACCAAATTCATTGTGAATTAGTTGATTTGCTACAACATTAGACAACACTTTATCGTTTATTAATACAGCTGCAGCTGTATCATCACACGAACTTTCTATAGCTAAAATAAAAACTGGTTTTTCATGCATAAATACCCGCAATTTTTGAATTATATTTGACCAAATCCTATGAAAATATTTTATTTTTACAGCGAAGCCAAAATTAACCTTTTTTTATCAATGGTAATTGATTCCCATTTGTTAAAAAAAATAATTTTATTTTTAAATTAAAGCAAACAGATATCAAAAAAATTCGCAAAATATTTATTCGTTTACTCCTATTACTGCTATTGCTTATTTTAGTGCTTGGTATTGCTCTGACATTGCCTGCAGTTCAAACTAGAATTGCCCATTATGTTACCGAAAATTTGAATAAAGACTATAAGACAGCTATTCAAATAGATCAAATTTCTGTCACAATTTATGGTATTGTTAAATTAAAAAAAGTACTGATAAAAGATCATCATAAAGATACGTTGATTTCCGTTAACCGTATCAATTTGAATCTCTTAGATTTAAAAAAATTAATTGATGGCAAATTGATTTTTGGAAATGTTACTATGGATCGTTTGCTTTTAAACATGAAAACCTATATAGGTGAAAATGATTCTAATTTGAATATGTTTATTGAAGCGTTTGATGATGGCAAACCTTCATCTGGTAAATTTTTACTAACTGCGGATAATTTATATTTAAATGAAAGCCGTTTTATTTTAACCGATGAAAATAGAAAAATCCCAAAAGATCTCGATTTTACAAAATTGAATGCCTCCGTAAGTGATTTTAAAATTAAAGGCCCTAATGTTACCACTCATATCGAAAAAATGTCTTTTCATGACCATAGAGGATTGATTGTTAAAAATCTTGTATCCAAATTCAGTTATTCCAAAAAACAAATACTTTTAACCGATTTGGATATCATGACAACGGAATCCTTATTTAAAGGAAATGTCGCTTTAAACTATAAAAGAACAGATTTTCAAGATTTCAATAATAAAGTACACTTCAATATATTAATTGATCAAGCATCCCTTTCAACCAATGATATTCGCCATTTTTATAAAGAAATTGGTAAAAACCAAAACTTCACTATGAAGGCCCATTTAACGGGAACTCTCAATGATTTGATGGCACGTCGCATGAATTTAATTGACAGTAAGAAATCTCAAATTATTGGAAATGTAAATTTTAAAAACCTTTTTGGCACCTCCAATCAACCTTTTTATATGAAAGGAGATTTTACTAAAGTAGCTTCTAATTATGACGATTTAATAAAGCTACTTCCGAATGTTTTAGGCACGAAATTACCTTCGTCATTAAAGAAATTAGGTCAATTCAATATCCGTGGAAAAGCAGAAATTACAACCAAAACAATTGTTTCTGATTTTTATATGACGACTGCTTTAGGAAATATTCAGTCCAATTTGAGTATGAGTAATATTGACAATATTGACAATGCCAATTATAAAGGGAATATCATCCTTGAAGAATTCAATATAGGTTC
>CANHMG010000089.1 GCA_947461795.1 Flavobacteriaceae bacterium
AAAGGAAAGTCCCAAAGGCAAGCTAGGAGTAATAGAATAGTTTATTACAGTACCCAATATTGTAGGAAATAAACTCGCAATAACTGTGTTTTTAGTAAAGACATTTGGACTAGGATAACTTAAAGTATCTGGCGCAATATCATTCACGGTAATCACCACATCAAAAGTAGTAGAACCACCAGAATTGGTAGCGGTAACCGTATAAGATGCAGTACTAGAAATAACTGTTGGCGTTCCAGAGATTTCACCAGTAATTGTATTAAAGGAAAGTCCCAAAGGCAAGCTAGGAGTAATAGAATAGTTAATTTCAGTACCTAATATTGTAGGAAACAAACTCTCAATGGCAATGTCTTTACTAAAAACATTCGGACTAGGATAACTTAAAGTATCTGGCGCAATATCATTTACAGTAATCACCACATCAAAAGTTGTCGAACCACCAGAATTGGTAGCGGTAACCGTATAAGATGCAGTACTAGAAATAACTGTTGGCGTTCCAGAGATTCTACCTGTGGAAGTATTAAAGGAAAGTCCCAAAGGCAAGCTAGGAGAAATACTATAACTCACAACAGCTCCACCAGACACCGTTGGATTTAAACTTGCAATAGCGGAATTCTTAGTAAACACATTAGGAGAGTTGTAAGAAAGCGAACTCGGCGCAATATCATTCACGGTAATCACGACATCAAAAGTAGTTGAACCACCAGAATTAGTAGCGGTTACTGTATAAGATGCAGTACTATAAATCACCGTTGGTGTTCCAGAGATTCTACCTGTTGCAGTATTAAAGGAAAGTCCCAAAGGCAAGCTAGGAGAAATACTATAACTCACAACAGCTCCGCCAGACACCGTTGGATTTAAACTTGCAATAGCGGAATTCTTAGTAAACACATTAGGAGAGTTGTAAGAAAGCGAACTCGGCGCAATATCATTCACGGTAATCACGACATCAAAAGTTGTCGAACCACCAGAATTAGTTGCTGTAACTGTGTAAGAAGCAGTACTAGAAATTACCGTTGGCGTTCCAGAGATTCTACCTGTGGAAGTATTAAACGAAAGCCCATTTGGCAAACTAGGAGAAATACTATAAGTCACAACAGCTCCACCAGACACCGAAGGATTTAAATTCGCAATAGCGGAATTCTTAGTAAATACATTCGGAGAGTTGTAAGAAAGCGAACTAGGCGCAATATCATTCACAGTAATTACCACATCAAAAGTAGTTGAACCACCAGAATTGGTAGCGGTTACTGTATAAGACGAAGTACTAGAAATCACCGTTGGCGTTCCAGAGATTACCCCAGTATTTGTATTAAACAAAAGACCTGTTGGTAAACTCGGAGCAATAGAATAACTCACAACAGCTCCACCAGACACTGTAGGATTTAAACTCGCAATGGCTAAATTTTTAGTAAATACATTAGGTGAGTTATAAGAAAGCGAACTCGGCGCAATATCATTCACGGTAATCACCACATCAAAAGTTGTCGAACCACCAGAATTAGTAGCGGTTACGGTATAAGATGCAGTACTAGAAATAACCGTTGGTGTTCCAGAGATTCTACCTGTGGAAGTATTAAACGAAAGCCCATTTGGCAAACTAGGAGAAATAGTATAAGTCACAACAGCTCCACCAGACACCGAAGGATTTAAATTTGCAATGGCTGAATTCTTGGTAAACACATTTGGAGAGTTGTAAGAAAGCGAACTCGGAGCAATATCATTCACAGTAATCACCACATCAAAAGTTGTCGAACCACCCGAATTAGTAGCTGTTACAGTATAGGTAGTTAAAGACCGAATAACAGTTGGTGTTCCGGATATTCTTCCCGTTGATGTATTGAATGTTAATCCAGTTGATAAACTTGGCGATATACTATAACTCACAACAGCCCCACCAGAAATCGTTGGATTTAAACTAGAAATTGTAGTGTTTTTAGTATATACATTCGGAGAAGTATAACTTAATGCAAATGGTGCAATATCATTTACCGTAATTATGACTCCAAAAGTTGTCGCCCCACCCGAATTAGTAGCGGTTACAGTATAGGTTGTAATTATTTTTAAAGCAGTTGGAGTTCCAGAAATAACTCCTGTTGATGTATTTAATGTCAATCCAGAAGATAGGCTAGGGGAAATACTATAATTCACAACAGCCCCACCAGAAATAGTTGGAGTTAAATTGGTAATTGTAGTGTTTTTTGTAAACACATTTGGGGAATTATAAGAAAGCGAATTCGGCGCAACATCATTTACTGTAATGACTACACCAAAAGTGGTTGATCCACCCGAATTAGTAGCTGTTACGGTATAAGTAGCAATAGATGAAAGTTGGGTTGGTGTCCCAGAAATCGCACCTGTTATTGTATCGAAATTTAATCCAGAAGGTAAACTTGGCGCTATAGAATAATTTGTAACTGTGCCAGTAACTGTTGGATTTAAATTAGTAATTGTTGCGTTTTTAGTAAATACATTCGGAGAAGGATAACTCAAAGAAACTGGAGCTCCTTGATTAATAGTAATGACTACACCAAAAGTAGTAGAACCGCCCGAATTAGTTGCAGTAACAACGTAAGTTGACATTCCAGTTTCTGTAGTTGGAGTTCCTGAAATCACACCTGAAATCACATTTAAAACCAAACCATTAGGCAAACTTGGAGATACACTATAACTTAATACCGCTCCTCCAGAAACCGTTGGATTTAGATTAGAAATCGCTGTATTTTCTGTGAAAATATTTGGAGAAGGATAACTTAAATTAGTCGGTGCAGAATTGTTTACACCAATTGAAACACCATACGTTAAACTTCCAGTGGCATAAATCGCAGTAACAGTATATATACTTGCAGCCGACGCTTCAGTTGGGGTACCAGAAATTACTCCAGTTGTTGCATTGATAGTTAAGCCAGTTGGTAAACTTGGAGAAACACTATAGTTAGTTACGGTTACTGAAACGGTTGGAGATAAATTTGAAATAGGAGTTCCAATTGTAAATAAATTCGGTGAAGGATAGGATAAAGGTAATTTTACAGCATCGACTGCGATATTGTTAAAAGTTACTCTAGCTCCTAAATCAGCTGTCATATTAGAACCCGTGAATCTAAATCTAATTTTAAAATTAGGATTGTTATCTACCGTTGTGATTGTAGAAAAATCAACTTGAAATAATTGATAAACATTTGTTATCGGTAATGACGTTGAAGACAATCCAGTTGTAATCCAAACAGGAGTCCCTGAATTTATGGAATAATCGATTGAAATTCCACTAGCAGCACCCTCATCAACACAAGCAAAAGAGAACTTGATTTTTTTATATCCTGCCGTTGAATAATTAAAAATCATGGTATTTTCTAATCCACCACTCTGAAAAGGTTGTTTGATTTGCAAACCTTTCATATCACTTAAAGCATAAGTCAGATTTCCGTTGATAGATTGTCTGTAATTAATGGAAGTTGGATTATTCCTTCTTTCCATAGAAGCCTTACTGTAATTTGGGTTTCCAGAAGCAAAAGGATAACCTGCAATGCAAGATTGGTATTGAATAACACCATCAGCAGCTAATTCATAGGTAGAATTTAATGAAGTTAATTGAGCTCCATTTACCATCGAACCATTCATCATCCAAAAATAAATTGGTACACTTGTTTCGGTTGTAGTGTCAAGAATAAAATTGGCAGTAATAGAAAAATTAGCAGTTGGAGTAATTGTTATTTCAGGATTTGTACTCGTAGAAGCGCCTGACCAATTCGTAAAAACATAACCCGTTTTTGCAATTGCTTTAAGTTTAACAGGAATGTTTTTAAAATAAATACCAGTCCATGGATACGGATTTCCAGTTATTCCAGGAGTACCATCAATAATATCAATAGTATTCATTTTAATGTAGCCATGATTGGCATTTGAAACATTTAATGTTGCATTGATATTGGAAGTAATCGAAAACACGGATCGAATATGATCCCTTTGTAATGTGGGTCTTGCCGTTAAAAATTCTTCTTCATATTCGATATCAGAATTAAACGCATTGACACTATCTGGTGAATCCCAACGATTAATGTGACCTCCAATTTCAACAGCGACTACAGCTGCCATTTCATTTAATCGCGCTACAGTTCTAGAGGTTAAAAAGGAAGTGTTGAGTAAATCTGCAAAACGATTAATAAAATCATTTTTAAAAGTTGTATTCACTAAAAGTTTTCGCAAGACTAAGGTTGAATAACTTGGGTTTAAGTAATTAGGACCGGTATTTACAGAAGTTGCAATTGCCAATGTGTTTGTAGTATAATCACCAAAAACAAAAGACATAGAATTATCCATATCATGAAACATATAGCGCCATCTTCCATCTAAACCTGGAGGTGCTGCAGGATTGTAGGCTGCAATTTTATTTCTCCATAAAAACATATTGTTATTAGGCCAATCTTCGTTTTGAAAAAACACATTAGAAATAAAATAATCCGTTACATTTTCAGGATCTAATTGTGTTTTTATATAATCATAATTGGCTTGAGTGGCTAAGGAATTCGCATTTAAATAACTTACCATTGCATTATAATGAACAAGATCTCCTTCTTTTACTGTCCCGTCATTTTCAAAAAAATCAGTTGCAGTTGCGTTGTAAACCCTTTTAAAGTAATTGTCATCGAAACGTTCTCGGGCATTTAAAATACCCCAATATTCGCCATTTACAAAAGCAATAGTTGGTTGATAGGCTTCTTTTTCAGGATATAATTCTTTACTAAGATCATGCAATAAAGCATCTCGAAACATAGTGTTTCTAAAATCACCACCTGAGTTGGATAAGGTTAATCTTTCATAACTCGTATAGGGTAAATTAGAAAAAAACTTATAATCCATATCATCATCTCCGTAATCAGAACGAGCAAAAACAGATAATGATTTACTTTGAAAACGTCTTGAAACACCACCTCTAATTTTAAGACCTACATCTTGATTAATGACTTCAACACCATTGACGAAATAACTTAGATTCCCTACTCTTTCGTCATTTACTTCTAGGTAATAATTACCTCTTTGACTAGCTTTTGCACTTCCGCTTGGGTTTGCAGCTCTCCAAAGATCAAAGTCTTTTCCGGCCACAAAAATTCCGTTATCGTATCCAAAAAAACGGTCTTCATTTAAATTTATTGAAACTACTGGAAAAGAAAACTTACTACTTCCTAATGGAGTAATAAAATAATTTTTAGTCACAATCGAACTTGGTAAATAACCAGATTTAATCACTTTTGCACGAACAGTTGTGCCTTTAAACACTGGACTTGTTGGGATATAAGTGGGATTGAAACTAAAAGTTGTAGATATTTTCGAAACGTCATTTGGTTGAGAAGACCTGTCAATAATAGTTATCGGAGCACTATATTGCAAGGTTTGATAACTGTTATTCAATAAGGGACCTGCAGTTTGTCCAGGTGTTTCAATATAGACATTTTTATACGTATAGGTAGTTCCGCCTAGGTTTGTTTCGCTCGGTTCGGAACCATCAAGGGTGTATAAAATTGTTGTTCCAGGGTCGCTAGAGGAAATAGTCAAACTAAAACTAGTCGGATAAAAACCAGCAACTTGTGAAAATGTGGGTGGATTTAAATTACCGGAATACCCCGTTGAAGAATTAACAGCATTTGGAGTTGGAATTCCAAAATATACAAAGGGTCCAGTGCCATTTGAGGATCGTCCATAAGAAATATTTGCTTGTAAACTTACTGGGGGAACAGTATCAACAGTTACTCCAACGTTATTTGTTAAATATATAGATTCTCCACTAGCGCTAATTTTAAAATTGGTATGCAATGGACTTCCTGCAATTGCCCGATTTTTATCTGAAGCCCATACAATTAAATATTGCCCAGCTGCAATAGAAACATTTGGAAATATCCATTTGTAGGGTAGTAAAGCATCATCACTAATGCCATATCCTTGCAAATTGACCGATACAGCACCTTTATTATACAATTCAATCCAATCTTCATGACTTCCATCAGCATCTTGAATAGATGTTGTATTGGAAGCTAGAATTTCATTAATTACAATATTTTGACTTAAAACGGTAGATTGGAATGCAAATAAAAAATAGGCATACAATAAATAAGTAATCTTTCTCATGCGGTTTGCTCTTTTGAACTATAAAGTTAAATATTACTACTTTAACATTCGTTTAATTATCGTTACATAACTTATAAATTCGATGAAGTGTAAAAGTTGTGGAAAGTGCCGTGTTTGTTGAAAAAAAAAGGAGAAAACGATATTCGTTTTCTCCTTTTAAAATAGAGGATAATTCTCTTACAAAAACTATCTTTTTATTATTTTTTTAGTTTCTGTTTTGCCATCTGAAATCAATTGCATAACATAAATTCCTTGATTTAAATCAGCAAGATTTGCTTGTGAATTTTCTAATTCTCCACTCTTAATTAATTTCCCATCGATAGTAAAAACTTTAAAGGTAACCTTTTGGGTTTCATTCACTCCGATAACATTCACAACATCAACAAAAGGATTTGGAAAGACACTAAATTTAATCGCGGTATTTGAAACAGTTGCTAAAGTAAATGGAATTCCGCTTAAAGCGATATTGTTAAAAGTAATTCTTGCTCCAGTATCAGCAGTCATATTTGTACCTGCAAATCTCAAACGAATCTTAAAGTTTGGATTGTTATTCGCTGTAAGTATAGTTGAAAGATCCACATTAAATAATTGAAATGCAGCAGTCAATGGCATATTGCTACTTACCAACCCTGAAGTTATCCATACAGGAGCTCCAGAATTTATAGAATAATCTACAACAATTGAAGTAGCATTCGTCAATTCATTGATTGCAGCAAAAGAAAATTTAATATCCTTATAACCTGATGTTGGTAAATTAAAGATCATTGTGTTCTCAAGACTTCCATTTTGTAACGGTTCTTTTATTTGCAATCCTTTCATATCATTCACACTAAAAGGAAGATTGTTATTGGCTTCTGACATATAATTAATGTCGGTTGGACTATTACGTCTTTCCATTGAAGCTTTTCTCCAATTCGGATCAACTGAGGTAAAAGGATAACCCACCAAACAAGATTGGTATTGAATTAAACCTGTATTAACACCTAAATTATACGTTGTGCTTAAAGTTTCTAGAGGTGTATTGTTTGCAATTGCAGCAGACATCAACCAATAATAAATAGGACGACTTGTCGGTACTAATTCTGGTGTAAATACTGCAGTTACAGCAAAACTAGTTGCTGAGTTGATTGTAATTTCATCATTGGTGCTTGAAGAGGCTCCAGTCCAATGACTAAAAGTATAACCAGGATAAGCAATTGCTTTTATCGTGACAGGTATATTTGAAAAATAAATTCCTGTCCACGGATATGGATTTCCAGTAATTGAAGGAGTACCATCTTTAATGTCAATGGTATTTATTTTAATATAACCATTCGTAACATCAGAAACGTCTAGTGTAGCATTGATATTAGATGCAATTCCAAATTGTGTGCGAATATGATTTCGTTGAAACGCAGGTCTTTGGTTGGCAAAGTTCGTTTGATTGTTCAAGAAATAATTCCAATCTCCATTATTTTCTGGAGCTTTCCATCTTGCGAATTGTTCAGGAGCTTCAGGATTGAGAACTGATTTCATCTGCGCCATTGTTCCCAAAACGTTTGAGGTAGAAAATGAAGTATTAATCAAATCCGCAAAGCGATTGATAAACTCTAAACGAAACGAATCGTTTTCTAAAAGTTTACGAAGAATCAAAGTAGAGAAAGGAGCATTTGGCCAATCAGGTCCATTCGGATCGGTAGCTGCGGCTAAACTATTCAAATTGATATCGCTATTCGAAATAGCAAATGTATCATCCATATCGTGCGCCAACCATCTCCATCTTCCGTCTTGACCTTCAGGAGCATTTGGCTCATAACCGGCAGTTCTTTTTCTCCAATAGTGAATATTGTTTACAGGCCAATCTGAATTTTCTAAGAAAATATTGGTAATGTAATAATCTTTAAAATTTTCCTTATCCAAACGGGTTTGAACGTAATCGTAATTTGCTTGAACAGTAAGAGAATTGTTTGATATGTAATTGAACATATTATGATAATCGACAAAATCACCATTATCAATTACAGTTTCATTTTCTAAATGATCCAATTCACTAGAATTAATGTTATAAACTCTTTTGAAATAATCTGAATCTACTTTGTCACGAATACTCATAATACCCCAATATTCACCATTTACAAAAGTAATAGTTGGTTGATATCCTTTGGTTAAAACATGTAAAGGACGCATCAAACGTTGGCAAAAGGCATCTCTAAAAAGGGTTTGATTGTAATCATTTCCAGAGTTGTGCATCACAATTCCAGCAAAACTATCGTAGGTTTTATCTGAAAAGAATTTATAATTAATGGAGTTACTACCGTAATCTGAACGAGCAAAGATTCCGTAGGATCTGTTTTGAGCAATTCTAGAGGAACCTCCATGAATTCTTAATCCAGCGTCTTGATTTACGACTTCAGTTCCATTGACAAAATAAGAAAAATTGACAGGAACTTCCCCTTGAATTCCACTTCTAAAAAAGTTGGCAACATTTCCAATGGTTGGCGTTTCATCATCTGGATGAGCAATTCTCCAATTATCAAAATCAACTCCAGCTACGTTAATTCCTTGATTGTAATCGAAGAATTTATTTTCATCAACACTAATGGAAATGACAGGCAATGAAAATCTAGAAGCTCCTAATGGAGAAACATAATATGTTTTGGTCACTGTTTTACTTTCTAAGGCACCTGGTTTGATTAGTTTAGCTCGAACAACAGTTCCTTTGAATATATTGGTTGTAGGGATGTACCAAGGATTAAAATCTGTTGTTGTTGATATGTTAGCTAACTTATTCGGTTGAGAAGTACGATCTACAATTGTAATGGGTAGATTGTATTGCAAAGTTGTAAAACTTTGATTTAAAAGCGGACCAGTGACTTGACCAGGTAAAAAAGGATATTGGTTTTTAAAACTATAGGTTGTTCCACCTAAGTTGCTTTCTTTTGGTTCAGACCCATCAAGTGTATACAAAATGGTAGCTCCAGGAACACTTGTAGATAAAGTCAAATTAAAACTAGCAGTTGAAAAACCAGAATCTTGAGAGAATGTAGGCGGGTTTAAAGTTTCGTTATAACCTACGTTAAAATTAACAGCCGCTGGAGTTACTTGTGAAAAATACACAAAAGGACCAGTTCCGTTAGGCAAACGTCCGTAAGAAACATTTTGCAAGAGCGTTGTTGCTGGAACATTGTCTATTGCAATTCCAGAAGAATTGGTTAAAATTACTACATCACCAGCGGAACTTAATTTAAAATTGGTATGCAAGGGAAAAGCAGGGTCGGTTCTGTTTTTATCAGAACACCATACCAATAAGTATTGACCGGGTGCTAAAGTAACACTTGGGAAAGTCCATTTGTAGGGTAATAAAGCATCATCAGTTAAACCATAACCTGTTAAATTTACAGTAACTGCACTTGCATTAAATAACTCTACCCAATCTTGATAAGAACCATCTTCGTCTTGGTTGATTGTAGTGTTGGCGGTTAAAATTTCATTGATAACTATTCCCTGACTTAAAGCAGATTGGGAAAACAAAATCGAAAGCAAAGCGATAAAAAACGGGGTAA
>CANHMG010000090.1 GCA_947461795.1 Flavobacteriaceae bacterium
ACAGTGAATGATATTACACCTGATACTTTAAGTTATCCTAGTCCAAATGTCTTTACTAAAAACACTGCCATTGCGAGTTTAAATCCAACGGTGTCTGGTGGAGCTGTCGTGACTTATAGTATATCTCCTAGCTTGCCTTTGGGACTTTCTTTTAATACAATTACTGGTGAAATCTCTGGAACGCCAACGGTTATTTCTAGTACTGCTTCGTATACCGTAACCGCTACTAATTCTGGTGGATCTACTACTTTTGATGTGGTAATTACTGTAAATGATATTGCGCCGAGTTCGCTTAGTTATTCTTCTCCAAATGTTTTATATGTTGGAAATTTAGTTTCATTAATACCTTCATTTATAGGAAACGTAACTAACTTTAGTATTGTTCCAGATCTTCCTGACGGATTAATATTAAACTTCCAAACTGGTGAAATTTCTGGTATTCCAACATTAATTAGTTCAACTACACTTTACACAGTAACTGCGGAAAATTCAGGAGGGAATACTACTTTTGTTATAGTTATTACTGTAGATAATCCTTTAAGTACAACTACTAATCAATTGGAAAACCTATTAGTTTATCCGAATCCATTTATAGATACTATAAATATAAGTAGAACGTTTTCGAATGCCAATTATAAAGTATTCTCTATTGATGGCAAATTTATACAACAAGGATCATTGAATAATTCTGAAATCAATTTGAAACATGTTCCAAGTGGAGTTTATCTTCTAAGAATAATAAGTGAGGATAATAAAGAAAATATATTTAAAATTATTAAGAAATAGATATAATTAGAAAGGAGGAATAATTTCCTCCTTTCTAATTATCTTGTAATGCTTTTTCCCAACTTTTTATTTTGATATTAAATTCTTTTTTAATTTTGGAAGTATCTAAAACACTGTATTTTGGTCGTAAGGCTAACGTTGGATACTCTGAAGTTGGGATTGCTTTCAAATCAATTTTAACAGAATTCAATTCGAATATTTTCTTTGCAAACCCAAACCAACTTGTGTTTCCTTCGTTACAAAAATGGTAGATTCCATAATTTTTACTTTTACTACTAAGTATTTTAAGAATCATATCAGCTAAATCTAATGCATGAGTTGGAGATCCTATCTGATCATTCACAACGCTTAGTTGGTTTTTTTCATTAGCCAATTTCAACATGGTTTTTTTAAAATTATTTCCAAAATCAGAATACAACCATGATGTCCTAACTATAAAATACTCTTTTAAAGAATGAATGATTTCTAATTCACCTTTCCTTTTTGTTACTCCATAAACTCCTTGTGGATTTGTTGGATCAGTTTCTAAATACGGTTCATTTTTTATACCATCAAAAACAAAATCGGTAGAAACATGAATTAAAGATGTGTCATAAGTTTGACACGATTGAATAATGTTTTTTACTCCAATAACGTTAATTAGATGTGCTTTTTCTTCTTCTATTTCCGCTTTATCAACTGCGGTATAAGCAGCAGCATTAATACAAAAATCAGGTTTTACTAATTTAAAAGTAGATTCTACAGCATTTATATTAGTAATATCAACTTGATTCGAATCGAAGAAATGAAACTGAATATTATCCGTATTCTTTTTGAAGTGATGCTTACTAAAATTGGCAGAGATAGATTGAATCGCTTGTCCTAATTGACCGTTAGCCCCAAAAACAATAACTATCATATTTCTTTTGCTTGATCTAAAGTTGGAAGGTTTTTATCTTTCTCTGATATTATCCAATTCGTTGTTTCGGTACCCCAATCAATATTTAGAGTTGGGTCATTATAAATTATTCCTCCTTCGGATTCTTTATTATAAAACTTATCGCATTTGTAAAAAAGCGTAGCTGTTTCACTTAAAACCAAAAACCCGTGAGCAAAACCTGCAGGAATAAAAATTTGTTTTTGATTTTCTGCTGACAAAACTTCTGTAATATAACTTCCGAATGTTTTAGAATTAGGTCTGATATCAACCGCTACATCTAAAATTTCTCCTGTAAGAACTCTTATTAATTTGGATTGAGCATTATTCCCAACTTGATAATGAAGACCTCTCAAAACTCCTTGTGAAGAAAAGGATTGATTGTCTTGAACAAAATGGATGTCAATTCCAATTTCTTTTTGAAACGTTTTTTCATTAAAACTTTCCATAAAATATCCTCGTTCATCCTTAATAATATTGGGTTCAAGAAGAAAACAACCTTTTAAATTTGTAGCGATCAAATTCATAAATTAAACTATGCTTAATAGATGTTTTCCATAACCGCTTTTTAATAAAGGATTTGCCAACTCTATTAATTGTTCCGCATTAATAAATCCCATTTTATAAGCAGCTTCTTCAATAGAGCCAATTTTTAATCCTTGTCTTTCTTCAATTACTTGAACAAATTGCCCAGCTTGCATTAATGAATTAAAAGTTCCTGTATCTAACCAAGCGGTTCCTTTATCTAAAATACTAACTTTGAGTTTTCCATTTTGTAAATATTCTTTATTGATATCTGTAATTTCTAATTCACCTCTATTACTTGGTTTAATATTTAAAGCGATTTCTACAACATCATTATCATAAAAATAGATTCCTGGAACTGCAAAATTTGACTTTGGAAATTCGGGTTTTTCTTCAATTGAAAGTACATTCCCTTCATTATCAAAATCTACAACTCCATACCTTTCTGGGTCCAAAACATGATAAGCAAAGATAATTCCTCCGATAGGATTATTGTTGGCTTGTAATAAATCCGACAATCCAGTTCCGTAAAATATATTGTCCCCAAGTACTAAAGCTACTTTATCAATTCCTATAAAATCTTTTCCTATAATAAAGGCTTCGGCCAATCCATTAGGGTTTTCTTGAACGGCGTATTCAAAACGACAGCCTAGTTTTTTTCCGTCACCAAGTAATTTTTGAAATAAAGGCAAATCATGTGGTGTTGAGATAATTAAGATTTCATTAATTCCAGACCACATTAAAGTAGATAATGGATAATAAATCATTGGTTTATCATAAATAGGCATTAATTGCTTACTTACCGCCAATGTTAACGGGTGTAATCGTGTTCCTGAGCCACCGGCTAATATTATTCCTTTCATGATTTAGGTTTTATTACAGTTCTTTGGAGAAATTTATTGATTGTTTTTTGTAAAAATTAATAAATAAAAACAACAGCAAATACATTAAAATTAATAGAAATGGTAGAATAAGTTTAAGTTTGCCATTAATAGATTTAGAATTTAAAATATTTATTGTACTACTGTTTTCTTTAACTATTTTATTAATGCTAATTAGGTCTAAATTAAGCTTTCCTATTTCGGAAATTAAATTGTTTTTCGTTTGAATTACATCATTCAACTGTGTGTTTTCATTATAATAGACCAATTTATCATTAGCTAAATTATCACTTTTCCCTTTTGAAAAGCTGTTCAATACCACATCAATTTGAGAAATCATTTCATCATTCCGTCGTATTTTAGTTTGAATATTTTTAATGTATTCTTTTTTTATATTACTAAAATATTCATTATTTTCTAAGTAATTTAAAATAGGATCAATAGTTCCTTTTTTAGTGGTTAATACTCTTGTTGTATATGTGATCTTATGAAATGCATAATTTTTACTCGTGGTTTTTTCAGCAACTATTTTTTTCATATCTCCATCTTCAGCCATTAATTTTAATAGTTGAAAATTTTGGTCATTATCTTTAGTAGAGGTACTACTAATAAATTTGTATATGTCAATTACTGGGCTGATTTCAATATTTAAAAGTTGAGATGGATTATGAATTCCAATTGATTTTAAAAACAACGTGTCATTTTCTTTTATTTTAGATTTTAGTAATTCAACTTTTGAATATACATAATCTGTTGATTCAAAATTAGGGCGAACAATAAGTTCATTACTATAAACTTTTTGAGTTTTGTCTAAATAATATCCTACTCCAACTCCTAGTATTAGTAAAAAACCTAAAATTAAAATGTGCTTTAAAACAAATTGAATCATTAAGAAAATAGATCTGTTTATAGATTGGAAAAATCCAGAAACCTTATTTGATAATTGCATTAAATCAATTTCATTGTCATCAAAATTTACTTGTTTGTTCGTGCTCATTATTTATTATTTAATATTGAAAATTTGTTCTAGAATTTTTATTGTAATCAAATAAGTAGGTTTAACTCCTGTTGTTCCTAATCCGCCAGATGCTAAAGTACTACCTGTTTCTAATGGATTATCCGACGCATAATATGCGTATCTTACTTTCACATCTGGGTTGATACTTTTTCTTATTTTAGAAGCAGATTGAATTGCTTTTTGATAATAAGCTCCTTCCATTTCTAGGCCGATAACACCCCATGTCGAATCATGGAAAAACTTTAATAAATCTTTGTTTTGTAACGAGGTTCCTAAAACGGTTACCATAGGTCCTGCAAAAACTGGAATTCCATTTCCTTCTAACATTGCTGCAGTTAATTCATTTTCGAAAGGATAATTATCGCCTGTTCCTTCATTAATATGTGCTGATGGAATCATGATATCGCCTTTTCCTCCTTGAAGAATTCCGGCTTTTCCCATTATAGAAACAGATTCAACATTTAGAAACACTTTTTTAAATTTTGTTTCTTGGTATGGTTTCAATAATTCGTCAATTGTTTCGTAAGCTTGCTCTCCAAAAGCATAATCCATTACGATAATGACTGGCTGATTTGTTCCTGTATTAGCTTTTGAAAATGCTGATTTTTTCCAATCAATTTTAGAGGTATCAAAAAGCTGAACATCAATATTAGTTCCTGAAGTATCCGGTAAAGAAATCATCCCGTGTTGCTCTGCAAAAGCAGTCACTTTGTCTCTTACATCATTAGCTCCTGATTTGCTTAATTCCTCAAAAATAAAGAAATCTGTTTGGTCTTTAAACTTCGTTTTCAGTACATGAGTTGCAAATATAGAGTTCATCACACTGTGCATATTGGCACTAATAATATGAATGGGACGATCAAGCAGGTTTTTTTTCTTAAGCTCTTCTTTGATGTTATTTGCCCATATTTCCCCATGGATATGATGCCCTAAACGTTCCCTCAAAATTGGACTAAAAGTAATGGTTCTTTTGTTGTTTTCTATAACTTCTTCCAGCGCTAGTTTGCCTAACCAATAAATTACATGTAAAAAACGATCTGGCTTTTCAGTAGTTCCAAAATCATCATAAATATCTAAAACTTCGGAGAAAGTTCTTCCTAAAATATTCGCTGTGTGAGAAATGGTTTTCTCTTTTTCAATTAGAGTCAACTTTTTGTTTTGCAAAACAGCTTGAGCTAATTTTTGCCAATCTCGTGTTACTTCACCGCTTTCATCAATTAAAATTCTATCTTTTATTTTGTGAGATTCAATAAAAATAAATGTCAAATGGGTCAAGATATCATAGATGTCTGAGCGACCTCTTGTGATTTCAACATTCATTTGTTCGTCATCAATTCGGTAACAATTTCGTCTTCTCTTAGGGGGAATAATCGCTTTAAAATGGGATTTAGAATAGCCTTCATCTGAAGTTAAATTGATAAAACGACATTCTTCAATTCCTACTGGAAGCCTTTCAATTACATATAAAAGTCCGCTTAATTCAACTTTCTCTTCGGCAATACTTCCGTAAATTTCTGGCCTAAGAGACAATAAAGCTTCTCTTAGTGTTTCACCTGAAACACCCATTGGTTTATAGAATCCTCTATTGAATAAATGGCGCATGGTGATGTACAATTTCTCAACAGCACTAGATGATTCTTGTGCTCTTGATCGTACAATGTTTTTAATTTCTTTCATTAATATTTTTAATTTCTTATGATAATCGCATTCTTAATCTTTTTATTAAAATCGTGGTTTTAATAGTGCGATTTGTATTTTAACCCGCAAATGTAAGGTTTTTTATTTTTAATTCGTTAATATCAGATTAATAGCAGGTTCGTAAACAGTTGTTTTACTTGAAGTGTCTAACCTATTTGGGGTAAATTCTTTAATCCATTTTCCGTCAGAAAAAGTAAATGTATAATCTCTTTCTACGCTATTGTATAACACATAAGGACAAAAAGATGTTTGAATAACATTAGAATTCGATTCAGCGTCTTTTATTGTTTTTTCTACTTTGTTTTTTCCAATTTTAAGTCGTTCAAAACCTACATAAATTCCGTTTTTAGGCATTGTTAAATTAAATGAAATTAGATTAAACAACGTCTTTTTGACGCCTCTACTAACAGTTACAATAAAATCTTTTTCTAAATACTCTTCTCCTGGAAAACCCTCTGAATCTACCTTATAAAAATGCAACTTAAGTGTTGCTTCTTCAATTCTTGAATCTGTATTAATAACGACTTGTTTGATAAATTTAGTTCTTTTATACTTCGATAAATAGGGGAAAAATTTAATGTCTATTCGAGGTCCGTTTTCATAAGCTTGCAAAAAAGAATTTTCAGTTTCTCCTATTTCTATTTGTTGAGTTCCATATTTTTTTGTGATAATAACTTCTTGCAATTCGATAGTAGAAGGTGTTAATTCAATATGCATTTCATTTGAAATTGAAACCTTTTTCTTTTCATACCCTAATGCAGAAAACAAAAGCGTTTTGCTTTTTTCAGAAACATTCAACTCAAATGCACCGTTTTCTTCTGAAGTAGTTCCGTTATTTCCATTTTCTACCCATATACTAACGAATGGAATGGGCAGGCGAGTAGCGCTATCAATAACAACACCTTTTATTTGTGCTGAACTCCCTATACTTATAAAAAAAGCAATTGAAAAAATCCAAGTTTTTAGTAACATTTAATTATTTCTTTACAAGATTTTCGACAATATTTCTATCGTTGCTGAGCCTAGGAATTTTATTTTGTCCTCCTAATTTTCCAATTGATTTCATATATTCTTGAAATCCATTTTTAATCACTTTTGTGATTTTTAAACGTTGTAATACATTTCCTTGAATTAAATCATCGTAATACACATTCTGTTTTCGCATCGATTTCTCCAAAGCTTCAATAAAACTATTTTCGTCTTCTGGTTCGTTTTCAAATTCAATAAACCATTCATGATAAGGCAAACCTTCTTTTGGGTTTATTTGAGGGGCTACCGTAAATTCATTAATTCGAATGGCAGTGTCGATTAATGCTTCTTGAAGTGCTTGCTCCACTTCTTTCCCGATGACATGTTCACCAAATGCAGAAATATAATGTTTGATTCTTCCTGAGACAATTATACGATAAGGTTGAATGGAAGTAAATTGAACCGTATCTCCAATATTATAACCCCACAATCCAGCGTTGGTAGAAATAATTAAAACATAATTTACTCCAAGAACTACTTCTCCAATTGTATGTCGTTTAGGGTTTTCATTAAAATACTCCTCTGATTTTATAAATTCATAAAAGATTCCTGAATTTAAAAGCAACAACATTCCTTTTTCATTTTGAAGATCTTGATATGCAAAAAACCCTTCTGAAGCTGGGAACAATTCAATACTATCGACTTTTCTGCCAATTAAATTTTCAAATTTAGCGCGATAGGGTTCGTAATTTACACCTCCATAAATAAACAAATTGAAGTTTTTAAAAAGCTCCCCAACTGGTTTTTCAGCTTTTTGATGTAGCTTTTCAAAATACATTTGAACCCACGAAGGAATTCCTGAAATAACGGTCATATTTTCATGGAACGTTTCTTCAACAATAGTATCAACTTTGGTTTCCCAATCTTCAATACAATTGGTTTTTAGTGTTGGCAATCTATTTTTTTGAAGGTAATTAGGAACATAATGCGCCACAATTCCTGAAAGTCTACCGAGTTGTATTCCGTTTTTTTCTTCTAAAATTGGACTTCCTTGTAAAAAAATCATTTTCCCATCTACAAAATCTGCTTTGCCCGTTTCATGTATATAATGTAGTATAGCATTACGCGCAGCTTCTATATGAAAAGGCATTGAGTCTGCAGTAAGAGGAATGTATTTAGCTCCAGAGGTTGTTCCAGAAGTTTTTGCAAAATATATTGGTTTACCTGGCCAAAGAATATTTTCCTCTCCTTGAACAACTCGATCAACGTACTTTTTTAAATCTTCATAATCGCGAATCGGAACTTGTTTAACAAAATCTTCATGCGTTTTAATGGTTTCAAAATTATGGTCTTTGCCAAACAATGTTGTTTGAGCTTTTTGAATTAATTCTTCAAATACTTTCTGCTGAGTAGCGATTGGATTATTGGCCCAACGTTGTGTTTTATTGTAAATATAGTTTGCAAATATTTTCGCAGCAATTGATTTTAAAGACATCTTCTTTTATTCAAAATCTATGAATTGGGCGGGATCAATGGCGTATCCATCTTTCCATAACTCGAAATGCAAATGAACTCCCGTGGATTCTTTACCAGTAGAACCAGCCAAAGCAATAACTTCACCAGTTCTGACGACATCGCCTTGAGTTTTTGTTAGGGATGCAGCATGTTTATATGCAGATATAAATCCATTGTTATGTCGAATAATAATTACATTTCCAGTTGACGGTGTCCAATCTGCAAAAATTACGGTTCCATTTAAAGTCGCTTTAATAGGAGTGTTTTTAGCCAAGGCAACATCCACTGCCAAATGTTTGTTTTTTAAACTAAATCCTTCTGTAATAGAGCCTTTAACGGGAGAAAAAAGAACGCTGCTGACTTTTGGTTGTGCTTTTTCAAAGAGATTGTATTTGTCTTCTTGAGCCACTTGATCACGAAGTTCCAATTCAGCTTTGCTCGTTTTTATTTCCTCTACCTTTTCATTTGATTTGGTTGCATAAATTGAATCTTTGTTCAATTTAGCATAGTCTAAATCACCTGTTAATACTTTTTTGATAGAAGCAATATACGATTCATTCTTTTTGATAGAATTTGACAAAGAATCTGATTTTAAGGCTAATTCTGTAGCATTCCTTTTCAATTCATCCGAAGCATAGCCCGGAATAAATTCTCGTAAAGGAGTAAATGCGATTATAAATGTAGTCGTTGTGATGATCAAAATAGCACCAACAGTTGCCACAACAAAAACATTCATCAACGTCAGTTTTAAAGAAAAAATCTCTTCAAAAGAATCTTCATTCAAAATCACCAAACGGTTTTTTGTGAATAATTTTTTTTTGATAATTTGACGTTTAAGTCTTTTCTCTGACATGCTTTTTTATTAGAATACAAATATAGAAATTATTGTTCTTAGATTGATTTAACAAGAGTCTAATGCAATTTAGACATAAACGCAGACAAGTCTTAAATATTTGCTATTATAAGAAAACATTTCATATTTCTGTTTATCTTTGTGTCGTTATTAGTACCAATTATGCTTCGGCAACAAATTATCATATCATGGGAAGAATAGGAGCAACTGAAATTATTATCATATTAGTTATTGTATTATTGCTTTTTGGAGGAAAGAAAATTCCAGAATTAATGAAAGGTTTAGGCACTGGAATTAAAGAATTCAAAGACG
>CANHMG010000091.1 GCA_947461795.1 Flavobacteriaceae bacterium
GGTGTAGCGTAGCTCGGTTATCGCGCCTGCTTTGGGAGCAGGAGGCCGCAGGTTCGAATCCTGCCACCCCGACAATCAAACTTTCCCATTAAAGTTTTAAAAGAAAAATGGGTGCATAGCTCAGCTGGATAGAGCACCTGCCTTCTAAGCAGGCGGTCGAAGGTTCGAATCCTTCTGCGCTCACTGATTATCAAGGAGTTACGATTTAATTCGTAACTCTTTTTTTTTTTTCGCATTATTTTCGCATATAGATTTGCAACCTTTTGTGTAGGTAATAACATAACATTCACAGCTTTTAATTTTTCTGTAACACACTCTCAAGCACCTCGCTTTTCTTATATAAAACCCTGTTTCCAATCCCATATCTTATTAGTCTCCCCTTCTTTGTCCATTTCAAAAGTGAAGTCTTATTAATTTTTAAGATAGCACAGGTTTCTTCTCTTGTCAAAAAAACATTTTCGTCTTGTTTTGCCCGCGTATCATTAGCAAAAAGTTCCTCTCGAATAACATCTCTGATTATTTGTTTCAATTCATAAGGGGTGATGCAGTGAAGTAGTATTTGTTTTTCCATATTTGAATAAGTTTGAAAAAGATGATTAAAAATTAAAAATCCTAAATCAGTCTGATTTTTGTTGATGATTAAAAATTTGGGCAAAACCTTCGTGGTTTTTTTAGCTTTGATAATCAAGTATTTATCTCGATTTTTGGGACTTTGACCTTTTTTGATGAAATTCTCGTGGTTTTTTTAGTCTTGATAATCAGGGTTTTATCTCGATTTTTGGGACTTTTCAGCAACGACGGGGGTTGGTTTTTTTAAACTTGATAATCAAGTAGTTAAGTCTTTTTTTGGGACAAGCCCCTATTAAAGAATATGTTTGCAAAAAAACAACTGCAAATTTTACCTAAATTGCAAAAGATTTAATCTATCCTACATTTATGTCAAACGATTTAGAAGCAAAAGCACGGATTAAAATAAACAAATTGCTTGAGGAAGCTGGTTGGAGGTTTTTTGAATCCGTTGATGGCAAGGCAAATATATCTTTGGAAAGCAATGTTAAGTTTGATGATTTAGGAGAAAACTTTGAAAGAGCAAAAGGTGGTTTAATCGACTTTCTTTTGTTAGACGACAAGAACAATCCTATGGTTGTTTTAGAGGCTAAAAAGGAATCTATTGAGCCTTTAATGGCTAAAGAGCAAGCGAGGAGATACGCAATTGCCAACAAGGTCAAATTTATCATTCTGTCCAATGGGAACATCCATTACTTTTGGAACATTGAACAGGGAAATCCTGAACTAATTACAACTTTTCCAACACAGGCATCTTTACAGGCGTATTCTGCCTACGAACCTGTAACCGAAAAACTATATACGGAGGTAATTAACGATGATTACATTGCGCTCACGCAGTTACCGAACTATGCTGAATTTCCTGAATACCAAAACGAATCCACACGACCTGATTTTATTAAAAATCAAAAAATACGCTTCTTACGTTACTACCAAGTTGACGCTTTAAAAAGTATTCAAGTGAAAATTAAAGAAGGCAAAAAACGCTTCTTACTTGAAATGGCGACAGGCGTTGGAAAGACCCTAACTGCCGCTGCCGTTGTCAAATTATTTTACAGAACAGGAAACGCAAGAAGAATACTGTTTTTAGTTGACAGACTTGAACTTGAGGAACAAGCACGAAAGGATTTTAATACTTATTTGAAAAATGACATAACTGCTGTTGTTTACAAAGAAAACAAAAGTGATTGGAGAAAAGCAGAAATTGTAGTTACCACTATTCAGTCCTTATTAGTGAACAATAAGTACCGTAGTCACTTTTCTCCAACTGATTTTGATTTAGTTGTGGGAGACGAAATTCATCGCTTAGTTGGTGGCGGAAATAGCCGTTCCTTGTTTGAATACTTCTTAGGATACAAGTTAGGACTTACCGCAACCCCCAAAGATTACCTAAAAAACATTGATGTAGAAAACATTGATGACCCAAGAGAATTAGAAAAAAGAGTCCTTTTGGATACTTATGCTACTTTCGGATGTGAAAGCGGAATTCCAACTTACCGCTACACTCTTGCTCAAGGTGCAAAAGACAAAATACTTGTTCAACCCACAGTAATTGATGCTAGAACTGACGTTACCACTAAACTTCTCTCCGACGAAGGCTACACTGCACTTGTAACAAGCATTAGTGACACAGGTGAAGAAATCACGGATGAGGTTCAGTATAATCAGTCGCAATTTGAGAAAAAGTTTTTTTCAGACGAGACGAACAATGTGTTTGTAAAAACCTTTATTGACAATGGTGCTATTGACCCAATCACAGGAGAATTTGGTAAAAGTTTAGTATTTGCTGTAAGCCAAAAACACGCTGCAAAACTCACCCAATTGCTAAACATTTATGCCGATAAAAAATGGGCAGGAAAATATAAAAGTGATTTTGCGGTTCAAGTAACTTCCAATGTAATGAATAGTCAACAAATGACGGTTGATTTTAGCAATGATAAGTTATTAGGATATAGCCAATTTTGCAAAGAAGATGATATTCTGATGGATTATAAAACAAGCAAAGCAAGAGTTTGTATTACAGTCGGAATGATGACCACTGGTTGGGATTGCCCCAATATTTTAAACCTTGCCATAATGCGCCCTATTTTCTCTCCTACGGAGTTTATTCAGATAAAAGGTAGAGGAACAAGGATTCACACTTTTGAGCATAAATACAACGATGGATTTGAAGTTCAGGTGCTTTCTGTTAAAAAGACCACTTTCAAGTTGTTTGATTTCTTTGCCGTTTGTGAGTATTTTGAAGAAAAATACAATTATGACCAAGTTCTTAATTTGCCAAGTTTAAAACCAATAGAGGGTGGCGTTCCTGTAATTGTTGTTCCAAAACCTAAAAAAGACGGTTTCGAATACACAGACGATGATAAAATATTACAGTTTAATGAAACCATTATTGGAGTTGATGGAATGAAGGTTGACAATATGTTTTTCAAGAAGTTTGAAGAAGAAATACAACAAGATGTTGACATTAAGCAAGCAATGGCGGAAGGCAATTTAGATACCGCCTCCTACATAACGCTTGAGAAGTATTTGAAACAAGAGGGAAGCAATTATACAGTTGACAAACTTCGTAGAGCTTTGAAAATTGACCGAAAGATTTCCGTAAAAGAAATTTTAGATATGATTTTTAACGGCAACGAAATCAAAAGCAAAGACATTTTGCTTCAAGAAGAATTTGAAAAATTCATTTTAACCATTGATGTTGCTGAAGTGTCCGACATACAGGCATTACGCTATTTCTTCGTGGCTTACTTAACTGACCCTGAATTGCGCCAAGTAATTGACGCCAAAGACTACACCGCACTAAATACCATTTCTACTTTGAGTAAAGACGACTTTATTCGAGTAGAACCAAAAATGAGAGATTTTGTTCCCAATTATATTAAAACGTACGTCCCACTAGATAAATTTATAGCAGCTTAAATTATGTTAGATAACATCACAAAAAAGAACATTGACAATTGTAGAGACGTATTAGTAGGCAAAGTCCCTGACCCTAAAAGCCAAATAGAACAAATTACACTTGCGCTCATCTATAAATTTATGGATGATATGGACAAGGAATCCATTGATTTAGGAGGTATGCCTAAATTCTTTACAGGTGATTATGAAAAATTTGGTTGGAGAAAATTATTTGACCCCTCGTTGGGCGGAAAAGAAGTGCTTGACTTGTATAGTGAGGCATTAGATGTTTTGCAAACTAATGCCAACTTACCTGAATTATTCCGTAATATTTTCAAAAACGCCTATCTTCCATATAGAGACCCTTCAACGTTGAAGATGTTCTTAAAATACATCAACGAATTTGAGTACAGCCATAGTGAAAAATTAGGAGATGCTTTTGAATACTTATTAAGCGTAATGGGTAGTCAAGGAGACGCAGGACAGTTTCGCACCCCACGACACGTTATTGATTTTATAGCAGCCTGTTTGAATCCGCAGAAACACGAAACTGTAGCAGACCCTGCTTGCGGAACTGCAGGATTTTTATTGAGTGCGTACAAGCACATTTTACAAAATAATACAGACAAGCGTTTGGGCGATAAACTAACACCTGACGACCGTAAAAAATTAGCCGAAAACTTTTATGGCTATGACATTAGCCCTGATATGGTAAGGTTGAGTCTCGTAAATATGTACTTGCACGGTTTTGCAACTCCCAAAATATTTGAATACGACACTTTGAGTAGTGAAGACAGATGGAACGAAACCTTTGATGTGGTGCTAGCAAATCCGCCATTTATGACCCCTAAAGGTGGCATCAGACCACACAAAAAGTTTGGAGTTCAAGCCAATAAAGCGGAGGTTTTATTTACAGATTACATTGCGGAACACCTTACCAAAAATGGTCGTGCAGGTATAGTAGTGCCTAACGGTATTGTAGCTACTACGCAAACGGCATATAAGCAATTGCGCAAAATGTTAGTGGACGATAGTTTAATTGCAGTTGTTTCTTTGCCTGCGGGTTGTTTTAATCCCTACAGCAATGTTAAAACAAGTATATTGATGTTGGATAAGCCATTAGCAAAGAAAAACGAACACGTCCTTTTTATTAAAGTAAGCAACGATGGTTATGATTTAGGGGCGCAACGACGAGAACACGACAAAAACGATTTACCGTTAGCATTAGAAGCCTTTACTGCCTTCAAAGAAAGTTTTAGTTCAGGAAAACCTTTTGATGTAGAAAAATACAGTAGCATCTGCACTTTGGTTAAAAAAGAAAAAATAACAGACAATAAGGATGTTGTATTAAGCGAAGATAGATATAGAGATTCTGTAATTATTGATACAGATTATCCTATGATAAAAATGAAAGAACTCATTAGTATTCAATCGGGGTTCGCTTTCGAAAGTAGTTTATTTAATGACAATAATGGGTTTCCCCTTATTAGAATAAGGGACATTAAGACAAATTCTTCAAAAACTAAATATAATGGTGAGGTTAAAAAAGATTTCATTGTAAAAAATGGAGATTTAATAATTGGAATGGACGGTGAATTTAATACTGTAATATGGAAAGGTGGAGATGCTTTGTTAAATCAACGGGTTTGTAGAATTACGGAATATAAAGACTGTTTAAAAGAATATATTTCACGAATGTTACAAAAACCTCTACAAGAAATTGAGGACGAAACTATTGCAGTTACAGTTAAACATATTTCGGTAAAACAAATTTATGATATTGAAATCCCACTCCCACCACTTGAAATACAAGAGCAAATAGTAAAGGAAATAGACGGTTATCAAAAAATTATTGATGGTGCAAAAATGGTGGTTGATAATTACAAACCTACCATAAGTATTAAACCTGAATGGGAAATGGTGGAGTTGGGAGAGGTTTGTAAGCCCGAATATGGCTATACAGAAACAGCAAAAGAAAAAGGAAATGCAAGATATATTAGGATTACTGACATTGGTATAGATGGGAAGTTGAAATCAACAGATATGAAATATGTCGAAACTAACAAAGACACACTTAAAAGCATAGTAAAAAAAGATGATATTCTTGTAGCAAGAACAGGAGCAACGTATGGTAAGACAATGATTTTTGACGAAGAATATCAATCAGTTTTCGCATCATTCCTAATCAGATTAAATTTCAATAAAGAAAAGATATTTCCTAAATATTATTGGGTTTTTGCCCAAAGTCAAGATTATATAAGTCAAGCAGAGAGATTGATGACAGGAGGTGGACAACCTCAATTTAATGGTAATGCAATCATTAAAATTTTAATTCCTGTTCCTTCAATTGAAGAACAAAAAAGTATAGTTGAGGAAATAGAAAACGAAATGACTTTAGTTGAACATAGCAAAAAACTCATTTCTATTTTTGAGCAAAAGATAAAAGATAAAATTAATGAGGTTTGGGGTGTTAAGGAGGAAAGAGAATAATTGATGGTTGATATTTTACTAAACATATTGACACTTGGGTACAGGAAAAATTATTCCTATTATAAACTGATTTTGGAATTCAGAAAAAAACTTCCAAGACCTCAAAATGAAGCAAGGAAAATAACGGATGAAGAAATTGATAAAAATCCGTTTTTACCTGAGTCGATGAAATATGTAAACACACTTGATTTATCAACTCATAAACCAACAGTTACAGAGCAAGAACTTGACTTTTTCATAAATTCAATTCAATATTTTGATTATTCCTTTATGTTGTTTAAATCTCACTATAAGGCATATAGCAAAAATATATTGAGGTTAAATCCAACAAGTGAAAATGGGGATTTTGATTTAGTAATGTTACAGCAAATTTTAAAAGATGACCCAATTCATCCATTAAAGCCAATTCCTGTTTTAGTTCATCATATTAAGTTTTCTATAAAGCCTTTTTCAACTGTTTATGTATGGAATTTAAAGAGGAAGCGGAGAAAAAAGGTTAACCAAAAAATCTAACAGACGATGACAATAGAAGAATTGAAATTGAGTAGAGTAAAAACTTTATCAGACTTTGAGTTGCACCTGAAAAGAATTTCTAAACAAGGATTTTATTACATTCCTGATATAATTTCAAATTTAGTTGCTGATATTTCGGCAATTGAAAAGCCAACTAATGCAGTTGTTTTAAACTCTAATTTTGGTGAAATTTCCTCAAAACTCATAGATATTAAGAAGGTTGTTAGTATTGATATAAATGTTAGAAAAATTGAAATTGCAAAACACTTTAATCCTAACTTAAATTTTATAAACGAAGACCCATTAAATTACTCAGATTCAAATAAATTTGATTTTGTCATTGCTTTTCCTCCATTTGGTCAAAAACTTGACGTTAATGGAAGAAATTACTCAAGCGAAACCCTTCACATAGAAAAAGCACTAACGCTGCTTAGTGACACAGGAACTGCAATTCTTATTCTACATAACAATATCTTAACCGCACCTGCATACATTCAAATAAGAAATACAATCATTAATCACTACGGTTTAGATAAGATAATTACACTTCCACCAAGAACTATAGTTGATATAGGCGTAGAAATTTCTGTTTTAGTAATAAAAAATAGTGCTATTTTAAAAACCGACTTTTATACAACTGATTCAAATTTTAATATTCAAAAGTCAAAACCAAGTTTTTCAGTTCCTAAAAAAGAATTAGGAGAAAGATGGGATTTCCATTTTCACCATCCGAATAATAAAAAATATGAAGAAGAACTGAGCGAACACAAAACTAAGAAAATTGGTAGTTTAGTTGAAATTTGTCTTGGAGAATTTATCAAACAAGAAGATAGATTCACAGTTGGAAAATATAAAATATTAACTCCAAGCAACTTCAAAAATGGTCATTTTGAATCAACTCCGAATGATGGTTACATTGAAGAAGTTGACCCAAATTCAAGACAAATTAGAGCAATTGTTAAAAAGGGAGATATTCTCTTATCACGAATTTACAGAGAAAACAGTAATATTTATATTCACTCTTCCGACGAAGACAAATACATTGCTAATCAACATATCGTGATTTTGAGAGGTCAAAATGCTGAATATGTTGCAACATATTTAACTACCAAAAGTGGATTAAATATATTTAATCAGCAGATTAATCGACATAAAAGAGGAAATATTGCTCCTGTCATATCATTACAAGACTTGGCAAATATTCAAATTCCAATATTACCATTTGTTGACTTAGAACTTGCTTCTAAGGACAAACTTGAAAAACTTTCTTATGAGGAACTGCTTAAGATAAAAGAAAAATACGATTTATTAAATGTTAAGTATTCAAGTCTAAAAAATGAAAGAAAGTCAAGCTCACACGAAGAACAATTGCAAAGAATGGAATTTACCTTTAATAAAGCCTTTGAACAAGTTCTAACCAACCAAAAAGAGCAAACTGCTACGTTGACTAAGATTGAAAGTAAAATCGATGACATCAAGACTGTGATTCTTAATTTATCTAATGATTTTAAAGACATCCAAAATTTACCTCGTGATATTGAAGAAAAGATTTTAAGATTAAATAAAAAACTCGAAGAGCAAATTTCAAACTTGCATTTTGAACAAAAACAAATTGACTCATACATAAAGGAGATAAAAAATTGGTTTGACTATTATGACATATTAGAGTCTAAAAGTCAAAAGTACTTACCTGAAGCCGAATACATATTTGACCATATTTCTAAACTTGACAATCCTGATTACTCTCCTTTTATTCTTCAATATTGTAGAGCATTGGAAAACGAGTTGCTAAGTAAGATTTTCAGAGCCTATGTTCAGTCTTTACTTGATAAGAATATTGTTTTTGATGAAAAATTTGCTTGGGATTTAGGAAAAAAGGACTCAGGTAAGCCAAATGACGAAAATACTTTCAGGCTTTCAAAACATATTCAAAAATGTCTAACCAAAAACAACAAAGATTGGTTCTTTGAGTTAGGTTCTATGGAAGTTAATCTGAGATATTTAACAGGCAGAACAATAGAAAGAAGTCCGCTATTACAAGACTTAAAAGAATTTATTCTAGCCCGCTTTGAGAAAGAACTTTTAAATATTGAATATCTTGACGAAATAAAAACAATTATAGAAGATTTCAGGAATCAATCTGCACACCCAAATTTAATGGACACCGAACAAGCAATTGAGTTTCACAAACAAATAAAAATATGTTTGATTAATCTAATGGAAAATTACAAAACAAAACGATAAGGTAAATAATATTTTTTTTAAGGCGTTAATGGAAAATAAAATCAAAACAGAAAATAACAGTCAAAATTTAAGTTCAACAACCCTTTTTAATTTTACAGATACATTTGCCCATTTAGTTAGTAATTTAGAAAATGGCTTTTATTGTGGAGAGTTATATGAAAAATTACCTATCGATTCAACAGTTGCAGGATATAAAGCTGCAATGGTTTGTTTTTGTGACATCCCGTTAGGGCAAATAAAGGAGCATTTAGGGTGGTATGGTAATTTTGCTATTGGTATAAGACGTGACTATGCGAGAACACAAGGGATAAATCCTGTATGGTATATCCATTCTGACAATCTTGCACTGAAAAAAATGTTCTCCACAAAGGATAAAAGTGAACTACAAGAAAGTCCAATTCTCCCATATTTAAAGCGATTTTTAGGCAAACAAAAAGATGTTTCGGGACGAAATAGAATGAAGAAATTTTACGATGAACGGGAATGGAGGTATGTTTCACAAAATGCGGAATTAAGACCTAAAATTATTTTAGGAGGTAATCATAGCGACAATGCAAAACATGGAAAAAACGGTCAAATTGACCACCTATTTCCAGTTTAAATTGACCACCAGTTTCGGAGTAAACTGACCACCACTTTCCAGTTCAAAATGACCACCTAATATCGGTGGAAATTGACCACCAAAAACTACTTCCTTTTTCATGTTGTTA
>CANHMG010000092.1 GCA_947461795.1 Flavobacteriaceae bacterium
CCGATCTCGGTACGATACTCAAAAACGTACCGCCAGCTGTGCCTACCTTTATAGATAAATTAGTGTGCATGGTATTTAAGATTTGCTTTTTTGTGCCTTGCTGAGGTTTTCATCAATAGTCGTTAATTGGCTCACGGCAGATAGGACACCACCGGCAACAGTCAAATAACCAGCTGCGGAACTCACCATAATTGGCAAGGCAATTGGTGCAGCCAATATCGTTCCACCAACAGTGGCTAAAACCAATCCGATATTACGAAGCACTTTAAAAAATTTCGGTGTCGGAGCTTTCGCTCGTTGTACTAAGTTCATGATCAATTTACTTAAAGATGAGACAATTCCTAAATCAATTATGCTCTCGGTGCACCATGTCCACCAATGTGTATTTCATGGGGTGAATGACAATTCAATGCTCTTTGTGGCACGCTACCATTACCACCAATGTCCGCAACCAATCTATGACCAGTCTGGTTACCGCCTATTTCTAATAATTGTCGTGGGCAACTTTGCCCGCCAATATCAGTCGCATTTCGAGGCATAGGACTACCAACACCATTCCCTCCAATAGCTATTACTCTGCTGGTTACGCCAGTGCCTCCAATTTCGGTGGCACTTCTAGGTACCGCTTGGCCACCTCCAATCGTAAGCGTGCGTCTTTCTTGCCCACCTATTCCACCACCACCAATGCAAAGACTTTTGTAGTCTATTTCAGAATTGGTTCCCAATTCTTGCAATTGCTTTTCTGTTTCCACTTCAACAGGAACAGTAACGGCTTTCGTGTCCAAAATACTTTCATAGTTTGTTGTCGGTGTTACTGCAGGAGCAGTCTCATTCTTACAACTAGTAACGCCAAAGGTTACTAAAAACACGAGCATCAAGAACGAGATGCTTTTCACAATGGTCAAGGTTTGAGCTTTCGCTCCAAAAATATTTTTCATGATAATTTAAATTAAGATTTTACAATAATTTTTACTTTTTCGGCGCTATCTAAAGCGCCATACACCAAGCTTTTAAGCTTAGCAAATGCCTTCCGAGATTGAAGACCTAATCCAGGACCGCTCAATTTCGTTACAGGCGCAATACAGCCATTCAATTCTTGTAAAGCATTGTTGGCAGGGTGCATCAGAATCAAGCTTCTGTTTTCAACTGCAACCAATTCCAAATGCCAAGCAAACTTTTTACTGTATCGCTTTCTTAAAAAATATTCCCCTTCCGGAATGCAGGAAATCCTTTTCTCGTTTTCCTTCCATGGCAATTCAATCGTATAACAAAAGAGTTTGCGTTCACATTCAAGTTTTCCGTTGGTCCCGTCGGGGAAATACTTTCTAGTCAGAATGAAAACCATCCTATACGCCACTCACATTCACCAGCGCAAGCGGGTTGTATGCACCGTTTTTCAACGAGTACATTTGCCCATTCACTTCCTGGTAAAACTCAATACCCAAAGCCACAAACAAAGGTTTGGTGCTGGCAGGTGTCACGTTGTGCACATGGTTTACAACCGCTGTCAGCGCTGCATCCCAAGGTAAGATGGCAGTTTCTGCAGAGGCCACTACAAACACTTCAGCTTCAAAATCAACTTCCGCTCCCGCCGAAACAATCTTGTAATGCGTCGTGCCCGATGGCGCCGCGATCATGTTCGCCGGAACAAATGGGTCAATGTCCATAGTGATCTTTCCATTAGGTCGGTCAATGGCGCTCACAAAAGGAGCATAAAGGCTCGTTCCTAGTTTTCCACGAATGTTAAACTCAAAGCCCAACAGCAATTCCGCTTCCCCATCAATCACGTTTCTTAATCCACGCTCATTAACCAAGTCCGCTTGAATCACTTTCACCATTTGCTGAGTCAGACGACTCACCATTCTACCATCGGCAGAATTAAGCAGCAATGCTCTCATTGCAGTTCGCAAAGTTTTTCCGGCTTTTCCGGCTCTCCCGAACTCAGAACCATTCTCACGCGTTCTTTGAAACGCAGGATCACTTTTAATTCGGCTTGCTTCAATGCCACCCTTCTCACGAGCGAGGTGCCCGTCCTGGGTTTTATAAAAGGTAATATCCCCGATAGTCCCTTTCAATTTAATTATGCCTTTCTGTCTTGCCATAATTTCTAAAATTTCAATTAATACTCCTTTTCATACTCACTTCATTTCGATAATCGTTGCAACTAATCCCCGAAAGATTAGAGCAAATTTTAGCCAATCAAAAGGCATATCAAAGCCACACCTGTTCCATATGGCAAGAACAGACACAAATGGCACAAAGCGTCATAAATGACACGCATGACAACAAAAAAGAGGAGGTAAATTGCGAGAGTAAATGCAATCAGAAAATTTACTATTTTTAAAATATTTTTTGACGCAGCAGAAAGGCAAGATCATGGTAGTCAAAGCCTAGTCATAAGTATAGATAGTGTATGAAAAACATCCATCAGAGGGTATGCATCTATCCAAAGGACATACAACGCATTACAGGCAAAAGTTATCGTCAAAGTATTAGACTAATGCAAAACATAAAAAAAGACCTTAACAAGTCCGTAAATGATTTCCTAACGATAGATGAATTTTGTTCCAGTACGGGACTAAAATACGAACAAGTGGCTCACTTGATTTTTGGTTAAAAAAAGGTTGTCAGATAACCAAATTTTGTCCAAGTTGCTTTGTCATAAAATCTTCGAACTAGTCCATTTTTTGTACTAATTAATTTGCTTTTTTGATTGCATTTTAACCTAAATTCCTTATCTTTACATCAATAAGATTTCATGGTATTTGCGAGTCCTTTACAGGAGCAAAAGCGAGACCCTAGAATTTAAACAATTTATAAGTCCTTATAAATAAAAGGCTGCATGAGAGGTACAATTCCCTCTTTCTCCGCAAAGAAAAACCGAAAGCGTTAGCTTTCGGTTTTTTTGTTTTATGGCGCGTCGAAAGTGCCAACTTTCGTAATCACCATAAAACAAAAAAAACAGAGCCCGACTAGGGAGACAGTTTTTCTTTGTAGGACTCCCCCACAAGGGATCATGGTAATAATCCCTCTTTTCCAAAAGCAAAGTAAACTCACGACTAGGGCGACGGTTTTTCTTTGCAGAACTCCCCTTCCGGGATCAACGAAGTTAATCCCTAATATCTAAAAAAAACATCCGACCAAACCGACAGTTTTTCTTTGTAGGTCTCCCCCAAAACGAATCATGCCAATAATCCCTATTTCTCCGTCAGCTGAAAACCATACAAATACAAAACCCACTAAATGCAACAATTTAGTGGGTTTTTTCGTGTATTGGATTCTCTAACTATTCTTTGAGAATCTTCTCAGTCACTTTAATTCCATTATCAAATTCTATTTGTATTATATACATTCCTTTTGAGAAGTTCGAAATAGCTATCTTCTTTTGATTTCCTTGATAAACTTTTTGACCAATTGAATTTACAATTGAGCAATTTTTTATTGTTTCCTTAGCATCTACCATTATAAAATCTGAAGTTGGGTTTGGAAAAATAGCGTATTCAACAAAAGTTGGGCTTTCTAAACCCAACGTATTATTAGTTCCCTGTAAGTATAAAGATATCGGAAAATATCCTTCTCCATTAGTAAATACAGCGGTTGGCACACTTATTCTGAAATTATGAGTTCCTGCACTTAAGGTTCCTCTATCCAACTTTCTAATCGGTATGTTAAATCCAGGACACCAATTACTAAAAGATTGCCATGCTGCATTGGTTCTAGGAGTAGTTCCATAGATTCCATTGCCTTGAGTGTTATACACTCTATAAGGTTCGCAGGTCAATTCGCCTGGTTTGTAACTTAATATTCGAGTGGTAAAATCATCAAGGTAAATATAATGCCATCTTCTATTGTATTCTTCACCTCCTGTATTAGCGCCATGATTGGAAGAAATTAAGTAAAAACTTGAATTGTCTATATCATTGGGTAAATTAAAACTTATCGTTCTAACGGTCTGACCAATAGCATCGGAAGCTCCCGCTTGATAATTATTCAAATTGTTTTTAAAATTTAACGGTAAAAGAAAATTATTACTCGATGTAAAGGGTGTGCTATCCGAAACTAAAGATAAAGTTCCAAAAAACACACTATTGATTCCTGCACAACCTGCAACTTGTGTTTGTGCCGCATAGGGAACTCCGAATACTTCAAATTCAATCCAAAAATCATACGCCAAAAGTAAAGCAGGGTCCTTAACTATTTTCGCCATATTGTCTATGTTGAAAGTATAAGGAACTTCAAACGGAGCGATGTTTTTATTCATAAAAGGGGTAATAAATCGAGCCAATTCGAATTTAGGAACCGCATTCGTATCATAAGTTAATGCCTCTTTAGGGGTGAATACCAAATTAACATTACCAATTCGATCATAGTTGTCACAATCTGCTTTTATTGTTACATTCAAAGTCATTGTACTTCCAAAGGAAAGTAAATCTTGTGCAGTAAGTTTTTTAGCATACAAATCATTTCGATGCCGAATAACACCCTCAGGAACGGGTTGATTTACAACAGCTGCATAACCATCATAAAAGCGAATTTGATCAAAAACAGTAAGAGTAGTTGTTTGTGCATTCAAATCAAAAACACTAAAACTGAAAACACCAAGTAACAAAAGAAGTAGAATTTTTTTCATAATAAATTTAGTTTATGTAAAAATAGCTGAAATTATATTACAAATCTTTTATCCTTAAATTTATTTTTTTATTGAAACAAAAAGACTAGAATGTTTACTTTTGCGACAATTAATATCATAATCTATCAAATGAATACCGATAAAATTCTAGAATTATTGTTTTACACCTTGCCTGCATTAATCACTGGTGGTGTCGCTTATTATTTGTTTACTGCGTATTTCAATGACCAACAAAACACTCGTCGTTGGCTATTGCAAAAAGAAAATCAAAAAGACGCTTTGCCCTTACGCCTTCAAGCTTTCGAACGTATGGCTTTATTTTTAGAACGCATCAATCCAACAAAATTGTTAATCAGAATCAAACCTCTTTCAGAAGACAAGCACGATTACGAAAATTTAGTCATCGCACAAATCGAACAAGAATTCGAGCACAACTTGACCCAACAAATCTATATGACCGACGAGTGTTGGACAATCATCCTCACAGCCAAAAACGCAACGATTCAAATGATTCGCAAAGCCAATATGAGCGAACGTGTGGATAGCGCCGACAAATTACGTGAAGTGATCTTATCTGACTTAATGGAAAAAGCGACACCAAGTAGCGCCGCTTTGAGTTATTTGAAAAATGAGTTGAATGGGTTTTTGTAAGCTGCTGAGTTGCTGAGTTTTTAGAGTTTGCTTAGCTACGTGTTTTTTCTTTTTTAATCAGGAGCTAATCCTGCACCCGAGCCTTTTGGCGAACTGGCGAAGCAATCCGCTATATCTTTTCCTGCTTAAAGAAAGCAGCAAAAGGATGCCGCTTCAAATGCGCAGCATTCACCGAACACCGCTGAAAAATAAAAGCTAGGTGAGGTAATTAGGGCTAGGCATTTCGTAAACCAAGACAAGCTCATTACCTCAGGCACTCAGCAACTCAGCATCTTCCTACCTCGAATAATTCGGCGCTTCCTTCGTAATCGTCACATTATGCGGATGGCTTTCATTGATTCCACTCGCTGTGATTCGAACAAATCTTCCTGTATCTTGCAAAGTAGTAATATCTTTAGATCCGCAATAACCCATTCCAGCGCGTAATCCACCGATGAATTGTTGCATGCTTTCATTCAATTCGCCTTTATATGGCACACGACCCACAATGCCTTCCGGAACCAATTTCTTCACATCGTCTTCGACATCTTGGAAATATCTATCTTTTGATCCTTCTTGCATCGCCTCTACCGAACCCATGCCGCGATACGACTTGAACTTTCTCCCTTCAAAAATAATCGTCTCTCCCGGAGATTCTTTAGTTCCAGCCAATAGCGATCCCAACATCACGCTATCCGCTCCAGCGGCAATCGCTTTCGGAATATCTCCCGTATATCGAATTCCACCATCAGCAATCACGGGAACACCACTGCCTTTAATAGCAGCCGCGACTTCCAATACTGCAGAAAATTGTGGAAATCCAACACCCGCAACGACTCGCGTCGTACATATAGAACCTGGTCCAATTCCTACTTTCACCCCATCTGCTCCATTTTCAACTAAGAATTTTGCGGCTTCCGCTGTGGCGATATTCCCAACGATTACATCTAGGCTTGGGAATTTAGTTTTAATTTCTTTCAATACATTCACCACACTTTGAGTATGTCCGTGAGCAGTATCTATTATTATTGCATCAACACCCGCATTGACCAATGCTTCTGCTCTTTGCACTGCATCTGCGGTAACACCAATCGCAGCAGCTACTCTCAATCGCCCATAGACATCTTTATTGGCAATCGGCTTTTGCGTAAGTTTGGTGATATCTCTAAACGTTATCAATCCAACTAATTTATAATCAGCGTTTACCACTGGCAATTTTTCAATTTTATGTCCTTGTAATACTACTTCGGCTTGTTCTAATGACGTTCCTTCTGCAACCGTAATCAAATTCGAACTTGTCATTACTTCTACAATCGGACGTGTATTGTTTTTCTCGAAACGCAAATCACGATTGGTTACAATTCCTTTCAATTTTTTGGCATCATCTACAATCGGAATTCCACCGATACCGAATTCTTTCATGGCGTTCTTGGCGTCGGCAACCGTAGCTGTCAAAGGCAAAGTCACAGGATCGATAATCATTCCTGATTCGGCACGTTTTACTTTACGCACTTTAGCCGCTTGTTGTTCGATGGTCATGTTTTTATGCAACACACCGATTCCACCTTCTTGCGCCATCGCAATTGCCATAGCACTTTCCGTAACAGTGTCCATCGCTGCGGAAACTATAGGAACATTAAGCGTAATATTTCTGGAAAATTTCGATTGGATACTCACTTCTCTTGGAAGCACATTCGAATAATTGGGAACTAGAAGTACATCATCGTAGGTTAATCCTTCACCGATAATCTTGGAGTTGTGTGCGTTCATTGCAATTTGTAGTTGTAGTTAAATTGCGAGCAAATGTAGACAATTTTCAGTAAATAATGAGTGAAATTTAATCCTAAATAAATACCTTGCAAGTAGAATTTTATTTTAATACATACCTAGAAAACATGTCTACTCAAAATTCCTCAATATCTGGACTTTCGGAAAGCGAAGTACTTCATTCCAGAAATACATTCGGCAGTAATTCGCTCGAGCATCAAGAGAAGAATCACCTATTACTTTCCTTACTTGAAATGGTAAAAGAACCGATGTTTTTATTACTATTCGCAGCTACTACTATCTATTTCATTACGGGTGACTACGGCGACGGTATTTTCATGGCCATTGCTATTGTCATTGTTTCAGCGATTTCTCTATTTCAAGAATCGAGAAGTCGCAATGCGATTGACGCTTTAAAAAAATTATCCCAACCCAAATGCAAAGTCATTCGCGACGGCAAAGTCGTGGAAATTCTTAGTGAAGAAATTGTCCTAGGCGACTGCATTCAAATTGAAGAAGGAACCTTTATTCCCGCAGACGGCATCATCCTACAATCCAATGATTTTTCTGTGAATGAATCGATACTCACTGGCGAATCGCTGTCGGTTTTCAAAAATGAAAATTCTGAAAACAATAGAGTTTTTCAAGGAACCATTGTCGCCAGCGGTTTAGCTATTTGTAAAGTTACCGCCATCGGAAACCAAACCGAACTGGGAAAAATCGGGAAAAGTCTCAGCGCAATTGAAGAAGAAAAAACGCCTTTGCAAATTCAAATCGGCAATTTCGTCAAAAAAATGTCGATCATTGGCTTGGTGATTTTTGGTGTTGTCTGGGGCATCAATTATTATAATTCCCATCAAGTTTTGGGCAGTCTACTGCAAGCGCTGACGTTGGCGATGAGTGTCATTCCAGAAGAAATACCTGTTGCCTTTGCCTCTTTCATGGCTTTGGGAGCTTGGCGATTGCTCAAAATGGGCATTATTGTCAAACATACCAAAACAGTGGAAACTTTGGGAAGCGCGACCGTGATTTGTACAGACAAAACGGGAACAATTACAGAAAATCGAATGACTCTAGCGCAATGGTTTACTTTGGCTGATAATAGTTTGCATCTTCCAACCGACAAAAGAAGTGAAATAGACAATGAACTTTTAAGTTTATCGATGTGGTCCAGCGAGCCTATTCCGTTTGACGCCATGGAAATCGCACTGCACGAAGCCTACGAGAAATTAGAAATCAATGACGATCGTCCGTTTTACCAATTGATACACGAATATCCATTGAGTGGCAAACCACCGATGATGACACATGTTTTTCAAAACAAAAATGGACATCG
Organism: Flavobacteriaceae bacterium; assembly: GCA_947461795.1. GTDB lineage: Bacteria > Bacteroidota > Bacteroidia > Flavobacteriales > Flavobacteriaceae > Flavobacterium. The sequence continues at coordinate 8,364 of CANHMG010000092.1, forward strand.
AATTATCGCCGCCAAAGGTGCACCCGAAGCCATTATAGCATGTTGCTCACTTTCAGAAATAGATACACAGCAAATCCATACCGCCATCGCAACAATGACACAAGAAGGTTATCGGGTGTTGGGTGTTGGAATTGCAGATCTTGATGGCAATGATTATCCCAAAACCCAGCAAGAATTTAGTTTTCAATTTAAAGGTTTGGTCGCTTTTTATGATCCGCCAAAAGCCAATATCAAAGCGGTTTTCGAGACGTTTTACAAAGCGGGTATTCAAGTGAAAATTGTGACAGGAGACAACGCCGCAACAACAGCAACCATAGCCAATCAGATTGATTTTAGAAACGCCCATCAAACTTTGAATGGCGATGAACTGATGGCGATGGACGACGCTACTTTAAAAACAAAAGTCATGGAAACGAGCATTTTTACGCGGATGTTTCCAGAAGCCAAACTAAAAATTATCAAAGCGCTTATAGACAATAATCAAATTGTGGCGATGACGGGAGATGGCGTCAATGATGGACCCGCATTAAAGTCAGCGCACATCGGCATCGCCATGGGAAAAAAAGGAACTGAAATTGCCAAAGACGCGGCGAACCTCATCTTGATCGACGATGATTTTTCAAAAATGGTGGATGCGATTGCTATGGGAAGAAAAATCTACCTCAACCTCAAAAAAGCGATTCAATACATCATCTCGATTCACATTCCGATTATTCTCATCGTCTTTATTCCACTAGCATTAGGATGGATATTCCCTAACATCTTTACGCCTGTTCATATTATATTTTTAGAAATAATCATGGGTCCAACGTGCTCCATCATCTACGAAAATGAACCGATGGAAAGCGATTTGATGCTTCAAAAACCACGACCGTTGTCGAATACTTTTTTCAATTGGAAAGAAATCCTCATCAGCATCATACAAGGATTGGTGATAACAGGCGGATTGCTTTTCGTTTACCAACATTGCGTAGCGGATTCTTGCAC
>CANHMG010000093.1 GCA_947461795.1 Flavobacteriaceae bacterium
AAATCACAATTATCACACGCAAGAAGACTATTGCAAAATGAAATAATTAAGTTAAAAAAATACCACAATGGGACTAAATAAAGTAGAAAAAGAATTCAAAACCCAACTCGATCAGCGAGAAATAAATCCGACTCCAGCAGCTTGGGATCGATTAGACGCTATGTTGACCGTGGCTGAAGAGAAAAAGGCAAAGCCACTGTACAATTGGATGTATATCGCAGCAAGTATAATAGGTTTTATAGCTATTGGTTTTGTGTTTTTTAGCCAAACCAAAGAATTGGTGGATGTAAAAAGAAATGAAGTCGTAATAGAAAATAATGCGCCAATTCAGACAAAAGACTCCTCCCAAAAAGAAGTGCCAACTCCAATACAAATAAAACAAAAACAAGAAGTTATTGCAGCGCAATCCATTTCAAATCCTCAAAATTCTAAAAATAAAGTATCGCTAGAGAAAATTCAAATTTCAAACACAGCAATAACGAATCAAACTTCAGAAAATAAGTTAAAAAACACATCAATCATCACCCAAGAGCCTAGCTCGAATTGGCGAAGCAATCAAAAAACGAATGAAATCAATCCAAACTCACCGTTTCAAAACACTACTGAAACTCAAATCACAGCAGTAGAATCTAAAACAAAAAACCCAACGATTAAAGTAAACGCTTCCAATTTGCTTTCTGAAGTCGACAACGAATTAGAACTTTCTTTTCGAGAAAAAGTAATCCGCAAAATAGACAAGAATTACAAAACCGTAAAAGTAGCCTTAGCCAATCGCAATCAACAATCAAATACTAATTAATCAAAAAACAATCATGAGAAATTTTACATTGTATCTAGCAGGAATTTTAATTCTATTTTTAACCCAAGTCTACGGACAAGAAACTTTCGAATCAAGAGCGAAATCCATCGCAATCAAAATTGAAAGTATTACCAAAGAAGAAAAAGTAGCATTAAAAGACGAAGTTGAATCGGTAAATGTCGACTTAGAAAAAAATCTAATTACAAAAGAACAAGCCGACGAAAAGAAAGCAAAATTTGCAGAAATCAGAGCCAAAAACATCGAAACAAGAGTCGCTGAAATGCAAGTGGAACTCAATACTTTAGTTCAAGAAAAAGTAGATGGTAAAATTAAAGAAGAAGATTCAACTAGAAGATATTCGTTTAGTTTTCCAAATATGAAAATTAGAGATAAATTAAAATTTGGCGAAAGCAGAACAACCTCCCAGTTCGTCTTCGCTTTCGGAATCAACAATCTCGTAACAAACAAAGCGGTCGCCAACTCGGACTACAGATATTGGGGCTCCCATTTTTATGAATGGGGCGTAACTTGGAACACTCGAATCCTCAAAAACAACAATCTTCTCCATGCCAAATACGGACTGTCTTTCATGTACAATAACTTGCGTCCAACCGAAAATCGCTATTTTGTAGAAAACGGAAAATACACCAATCTCGAAGTGAGCGCAACCCATCTCGATGATTCACGTTTCCGAAATGTATATATCGTATTACCGCTTCATTTAGAATTCGATTTCTCCGGAAAAACTCAAAAAGACGATAAAACCATTTTTAGAACCCACAAATCTTTTCGCTTCGGAGTGGGAGGTTATTTTGGAGGCAACATCAAATCAAAACAGATTTTATGTTATGAAGACGAAAATGGCAATAATGTCCGACAAAAAACAAAAGGCGATTTCAACGTCAATGATTTTATTTACGGAACAAGCGCCTATATCGGTTATCAAGCAACGAGTTTGTATGTCAAATACGATTTGAGTCCACTCTTCAGAAACAATGCCATCGAGCAAAACAACATTTCCCTCGGACTCCGTTTCGATTTCAACTAACATGTTCAACCTTTGTTTCTATTCCCAAGAAAGCATTTCGAAAGGGATGCTTTTTTTTAGGAGCCAGGAACCTGCTGTCCACTATATCTTTCTTGCCGAAACTGGCAAAAAAGGATGCCGTTACCATCAGGGCTAAGGCTATATCTTACCGACAACAATCGCCAAACATCAACAAAAAATTCCTAACTTTGACGCTTTCATTCAATTCAATCCGTTTCCTATTTTGATTTCAAAATCGTCCATAGATACCGTTTTCGAAACCGCTCGCGTTGAAGAGGTCATCGGCGATTTTGTACAACTCAAACGTGCCGGAAGTAATTTCAAAGGTCTAAGTCCTTTTTCTGACGAACGTTCACCATCTTTTATGGTTTCGCCAGTCAAACAAATCTGGAAAGATTTCAGTTCCGGAAAAGGCGGAAATGCAGTTGCCTTCCTCATGGAACACGAGCATTTTACCTATCCGGAAGCAATACGCTATTTAGCAAGAAAATACAACATCGAACTCGAAGAAACCGAACAAACTCAGGAAGAAAAAGCCAATACCGACGTACGAGAAAGTATGTTTTTGGTGTCTGAATTTGCAAAAAGTTATTTTCAAGATACACTCCTAAATTCCGAAGAAGGCAAAGCTATTGGCTATTCCTATTTTAAAGAACGTGGCTTTACCAACGAAACCATCAAGAAGTTTTCTCTCGGCTATTCTCCAGAACAATGGGATGCTTTTTCGAAAGAAGCGTTGGGAAAAGGATTTCAACTCGAATTCCTCGAAAGTACCGGATTAACTATTGTCAAAGAGGACAAACTTATCGACCGTTTCCGAGGAAGAGTAATGTTTCCAATTCAAAGTATGTCCGGAAGAACATTAGGATTTGGAGGTAGAATTCTAACCAACGATAAAAAAGCAGCCAAATACCTCAATTCAACGGAAAGCGAAATTTACCATAAAAGCAAAGTATTGTATGGGATTTATCACGCCAAACAAGCCATTGCAAAACAAAACAATTGCTTTTTAGTAGAAGGTTATACTGATGTAATTCAATTTCATCAAGCCGGAATAGAAAATGTAGTAGCTTCTTCAGGAACCGCTTTAACGCCAGACCAAATTCGATTGGTCAATCGACTTACAAAAAACATTACAGTATTATACGATGGCGATGCCGCTGGACTTCGTGCTTCCATCCGCGGAATCGATTTGATTCTCGAAGAAGGCATGAACGTTCGAGTGTGTACTTTCCCAGAAGGCGAAGATCCGGACAGTTTTGCCAAGAAAACTTCTTATGAAGATTTGATATTGTATTTAGAAGATAACGCAAAGGATTTTATTCAATTCAAAGCGTCACTTCTAATGAATGAAGCTAAAAACGATCCTATCAAAAAAGCCGAATTGATTCGAGATATGGTCACCAGTATTTCTAAAATTCCAGATCGCATCAAAAGAGAAATCTATATTCAAGAATGCTCACGAATTATGGATATTTCGGAACAAGTGCTATTAAATACCTTAGCACAATTAGTTCAGAAAGATGTAACGGAAGCTGGAAAAAAAATAAAACAAGAACAAAAGGCTTTTGAAGTCGTCAAAAACGAAAACCCAATTGCGATACAAAAAGTAGATATACTCTACGAATTGGAACGGAAAATCATCGAAATTCTACTGCTCTATGGGGATAAAACGGAAGAATTTGAAGATGTTATTCTAAAAGCAAACGAGGAAGGAGAAATAGAAGAAGTATCCGAAAAGAAAGAATATAAAGTCTTTCAACGAATTTATTTAAGCCTTCAAGAAGATGAAGTAGAGTTGGCAAATCCTTTGTTTCTAGGGATTTACAATCAATTAATACAGTTTTTTCTTCAAAACGAAGTCTTCAATTTGGAAGAATATTTAATGCATTTATCGCCCGAATTTGCACAAGAAGTTACCAATATCATTATGGAAAACGAGCTCAATGAGCTCAGTAATTGGGAAGGCAGAAATGTGTTTGTAAAAATGAAAGATGTCACAACAGCTCAATATGTCTCAGAAACCATATTAAGTATTCGATGGTATCTTGTGGGTCAATTAGTAGAAGAATTAAAACAATCCTTATCTAAAGAAACAGCATCAGACAATACCGAATTCTTAAAAACAACAATGGATTATAATGGGCTAATTAATTCGTTTTCAAAAAAGTTAGGAAGAGTATTGTCTCGTTATTCTTAAACGATTTCCAATGTTTTCGCTTTATTCACCAAATCGACTAAGTTGGTAACATTTAGTTTGGTTAACAATCGCAATTTATACGTACTAATTGTTTTTTCGTTCAAACCTAGAATCGAAGAAATTTCATTATTCTTTTTCCCATTACTTAAATAACGCAACACCTCAATTTCACGATTAGAAAGCTTTCTATACAAGCGTTCGCTTTTGTTTTGTTTGGCAATCAACGCTAAACTTCTTTTGATGGTATCATTTAGAATAGTTTGTCCTTGATGAACTTTCAAGATGGCAACTCCTAAAGTTTCTATTTTAGCAGTTTTATGAACATATCCTGCAACACCTGCTTTTATTGCATTTGGAGCATATATTTGTTCCGAATAGCTGCTAAAAACAATAATTTTAGTTTTCGTATAATTTTTGATAACCGCCTTCAATTCATAAATACTAGACAGCCCATCCAAATCTAAATCCAAAACCAAAATATCAATTTCTTTCGTATAAAGAACATCTTTAACCATCGAAAAGTTACCTACATTCGATACAATAGCAATTTCGGAATGATCTTTAAAATACGATTTAATCCCAAAATGCACAACAGGATAATTATCTGCTAAACAAACTTTAATCATAGTGGTATTGTTTTAAGAATTAAATTCTCTAAGAAGAGATAAATTTAGTTAAAAAAAACTTAATAGTTCAAATATTTTAGATAAAGTACCATTAATCTCGTTGAAGTAAACAAACAGGTATTGGATTCATTTTATGTTGGTTAATCGTATTCAATCGTTTGTAAATAGCAAAAACTTCTTTTTCTCTGTCTATAAAATCTTCTATAACCTTTTCATTTTCATCTTGCAACATTGCCCATTCCAATTCATCGTAAGTAGCACCTAATTGGTCTTCATCGGTTCTGTCATCACCAAACAAACCATCTGTTGGGGCAGCATTCAAAATAGATTCAGGCACTTTCAAATAGGCGCCTAATGCAAAAACCTCCGATTTCATTAAATCCGCAATGGGACTCAAATCAACGCCTCCATCTCCGTATTTGGTGTAAAAACCAACTCCAAAATCCTCTACTTTATTTCCTGTTCCGGCAACCAAAAGCCCATGAATTCCAGCAAAATAATACAAAGTAGTCATCCGTAATCTCGCACGTGTATTGGCTAAAGCCAAATGCATATTAGGTTCATCTGTTGTTTGGGGAACTTGATTTTTAAAATCTTCAAAAACCGAAGTCAAATTTGTTTCTAAACTACTTACATTCGAAAAACGTTGTTTTAATTGCTCAATATGTTCTTTTCCACGATACACTTGATGCTGCACTTGATGAATCGGCATTTCAACACAAAGAACTTTCAAACCTGTTTGCGCACATAAAGTTGAGGTAACAGCAGAATCAATTCCTCCAGAAACTCCCACAACAAATCCATTTACTTTCGCATTAGCTGCATAGGTTTTTAACCAATTTACAATGTGTTGATTGACTTTTTCGACATCAATCGTATTTTTTTTTGACATAATTTTTCGATAATAATATAAACCAAAAGGTATCTTTGCAAAATTAATAATAATTTGCTGCGCCAGTTTTCTTTTTTTAAAAGTTTGAGGCGAAGCTATTTCCTGCTGTTCGCTATATCTTTTTCTTTCGTAAAAAAAACTCAAGAAAAAGGATGCCGCTTCCATCAGGGCTAATTTACATACACTATATGAAACAACCTTTTTTTTTACTACTATTTTTCTGTTCATTCGCATTTTTTTCTTGTGATAAAAAAAGTAAAATAGAAAAAGCTGTAGAGGAAATCCCATTAGAAATAAAAGTCAATCGTTTCGATAAAGCTTTTTTCGAAAGTTCGCCACAAGATTTACCCAAACTCAAACAAGAATATCCTTTTTTCTTTCCAATAGAGAATGAAGATGGTGTTTGGTTAGAAAAAATGCAAAATCCTCAATGGAGAGAATTGTATACTGAAGTTGAAAAAGTATATTCCAACTTTGATGGAAAAACTGCCGAAATAGAAGTCCTTTTCAAACACATCAAATACTATTTTCCAGAAACAAAAACACCAAAAGTGTATACGATAATATCCGAAATGGATTATCATAATAAAGTAATCTACACCAAAGAAATGTTGATTATTTCTTTAGAATTATATCTGGGAAGCCAACACCGTTTTTATGAATTTCCAGCGTATATCAAACAAAACTTCGAACCGAATCAAATGCTTCCGGATGTCGTTTCGAGCTTTTCAAAAACGAAAGTAGTTCCTCCAACCGATTCCTCTTTTCTTGCCCAGATGATTTATTTTGGTAAAGAATTGTATCTAAAAGACGAATTGCTTCCCGAAACTTCAGATGCTGATAAAATCGGATATACAAAAGAACAATTCGTATGGTGTCAGGAAAACGAAAACTATGTTTGGCGCTATTTCATCGAAAATAAAATGTTGTATGATTCCGATCAAAAATTTATTTCTCGATTTATTAATCCAGCACCATTTTCCAAATTCTATTTAGAAATAGATAATGAAACCCCAGGTAGAATTGGTACATGGATTGGTTGGCAAATAGCGCGTTCCTTTATGGAAAATAATAAAGTATCCTTAAACGATTTTTTAAAAATGGATGCTAAAGAAATCTTCGAAAAATCTAAATACAAACCCAAAAAATAATGTCAAATACAACTACATCTGAAATTAAATTCTTAGTCAATTTAGACGAAAATCGTGTGCCTGAAAAACTTACTTGGACTGCTCAAGAAGGCGGCGTAAATGCTGAAGAAACCAAAGCGGTTTTACTTTCTATTTGGGATAGTAAAACGAAAGAAACTCTTCGTATTGATTTATGGACCAAAGATATGCCGGTAGATGAGATGAAATTGTTTTTTCATCAAACTTTAGTAGCGATGTCAGAAACATTTCATCGTGCGACTGGCGATGAGAAAATGACTGCAACTATGAAAGATTTCTGCGATTATTTTGCGGAAAAATTAGAGTTGAAATAAGAAGGAACTTTGTGCCTTTGGAGCGTATTAAAATTCATTATTGCTCTTAAAAACATCTTGATTGATTTCCTCAATATAAGAAAGTAATTCCTCTTTTCCAGTACTTTCAGTAGCGGAGGTTACAAAGTAAGGCGGCATTTCAGCCCAATTATTGGCTAACATTTGTTTGGAATAAGCTGCAATATGAGAATCAATTTTTACTTTACTAATCTTATCTGCTTTGGTAAAAATGATGCAAAATGGAATTTCACTTTCACCCATATATTCCATAAATTCTAAATCGATATTTTGGGCTTCATGACGAATATCAATCAATACAAAAGCACAAACCAATTGTTCTCTTTTTTCGAAATAATCAGTGATAAATTGCTGAAAAACAGATTTTGTTTTTTTAGAAACTTTCGCATAACCATAACCTGGTAAATCCACTAAAAACCAGTTGTTATTGATTTTAAAATGATTAATTAACTGTGTTTTCCCTGGCCTTCCTGAAGTTTTTGCTAGGTTTTTATGATTCGTCAACATGTTAATTAATGAAGATTTACCAACATTTGACCTACCTATAAAAGCATATTCTGGCAAAAGATCTTTGGGACATTTTGCTACTTCAGAATTACTGATGATAAATTCTGCGGTACTAATTTTCATTGTTGGTTTTTATTTTATTAAAGATAACTAAAACAAGAATGTTATCTTCAAATTGCGTATATAATAAAAAAGCGAAAATAGACTATAATCGCTGATCTTTAAGCCATTGATACATCAAAGAATTAAATTCATCAGGATGTTCCATCATAGCGGCATGACCACATTTGTCGATCCAATATAAAGACGAATGAGGCAATAATTTATGAAATTCATCTGCAACTTCTGGCGGGGTAACATTGTCGTTCTTCCCCCAAATAATGCATGTTGGAACGTGCATTTTAGGCAAGTCTTTCGCCATATTATGACGAATAGCGCTTTTCGCAATTGTCAAAGTTTTGATCAATTTGATTCGATCATTTGCCATAGAATAAACTTCATCTACGATTTCTTTTGTAGCTATTTTAGGATCGTAAAATACAGCTTCTGCCTTTTTCTGAATATAGTCATAATCTCCTCTTCTTGGATAACTATCACCCATGGCGCTTTCATACAAACCAGAACTTCCTGTAATCACAAGGCCTAGCATTTTCTCTGGATACATTTTAGTGTGATATAAGGCAATGTGCCCTCCTAAAGAATTACCCAAAAGAATCACTCGGTCAAATCCTTTATACGTGATAAAATCTTTTACATACTTGGCAAAAGCTTTCACATTGGTTTTCAAAATATTCTGAGTATAAATTGGAAGTTCTGGAATAACCACTTTATAACCGTGCATTGGAAAATAATCCGCCACGCCTTCAAAATTACTTAATCCTCCCATTAAGCCATGAAGAATTACTATTGGAGTTCCCTCCCCAGCTTCAAAGTATTTGTATTTACCTTCTTTCTTTACGATAGAACTCATAGTGTTTCTTGCCATTTCTTGTGGGCACAAATATAGGATTTTAAAGATGAAATGAAAGAGTTCATTCATTTTTAAAAACTAGATATACGAAATTTTATAAATAACTACACTTTCTTTTCTCTTGAATAATAAACAAATTTCGGAAGTCCTTTTTGAATTTATGTCAATTGCCATTTACCCTCCTAGAATTTCTTAATGATTTGCTAAAGAACTTGTTAAAAAATTTCAATCAAAATGTAAGGAAAAAATCAATAAGTGGGAAAACTTATCAACAAAGTGGTATTTTGTGGTAAATAGTGGTAAATATTTTTATATTTTTGCTCCTAATCATTTTAAAGCCATTTATTTTTGAATACAATTGTTGGAACATACGAATGTAAAGTCGATGCTAAAGGGAGGTTGCTGATTCCAGCTCCTTTGAAAAAGCAGTTGTCGATTGCTCTTCAAGACGGATTTGTCTTGAAGCGTTCTGTATTTCAACCTTGTTTGGAATTGTATCCAATGCAAGAATGGAACTTAATGATGCAAAAAATAAACAAACTCAACCGTTTTGTTAAAAAGAACAATGACTTCATCCGTCGTTTTACTGCAGGAGTGAAAGTGGTTGAAATAGACAATCTAGGCAGGTTGTTAATTCCGAAAGATTTAGTGGTTTTCGCTCAAATTTCTAAAGATATAGTGCTGTCTTCAGCAGT
>CANHMG010000094.1 GCA_947461795.1 Flavobacteriaceae bacterium
CCTTTTTCGACCAATTTAGACAACGTAGATTCTAGGTTTGACTTACTTTTGCTTAGTGCTTCTTTATTCGTATCGTATATGCTAACTTTACAACCAGAAGTTGCTGCAACTTGTGCAATACCACTACCCATTGTTCCTGAACCTATAACTGCTACTATCATTTTAGTTTCCTTTAAATTCTGGTTTTCTTTTTTCTATAAAAGCAGCAACACCTTCTTGATAATCGTTGGATGAACTGGCTTCAATTTGCAAATCGCTTTCTAAAGCCAATTGTTGTTCAAGGGAATTTGTCATCGATTGATTGAGCAACCTTTTCGTTAAACCCAATGCTTTGGTGGGCATAGTCGCTAATGTTATTGCTAAAGAGGCGACATCTTCCATAAGAAAGGCCGTTGGAAAAATTTTATATATTAAACCCATTGCCAATGCTTCTTCAGAAGTAACTTTATCTCCCAACATCATTAAAGCCGTTGCTTTTTGAATTCCGACAATTCGAGGCAAGAAAAAAGTGCCTCCGCTATCGGGAACCAACCCAATTTTGCTAAAAGCTTGTATGAAAGAACTATGCTCGGTTGCTACAACAAAATCACAGGCTAAAGCAATATTAGCACCAGCTCCTGCTGCGACACCATTGACCGCAGCAATAATTGGTTTTTCGATTGTTCTGATTTTTTGGATAATTGGATTGTAATGTTCTTCGAGAATTTTTCTAAATCCAGGATTTAATTCTGGATCTGTAACTTCCTTTAAGTCTTGGCCTGCACAAAAAGCTTTCCCATTTCCGGTGATAACAATTGCTCGTACATTGTCATCTTTAGAACATGTATCTAAAGCAACTTGCAATGACAAGGCCATTTCTCGATTGAAACTATTGAAAACCTCAGGTCTGTTGAGCGTAATAAACGCGACCTGGTTTTCAATCTTGCATAAAATTGAATTATTGCTCATACCTATTTTATTTCGTACTGCTCGTGCAGTTTTATTTTAAACATTTGAAATAGTCAAATGGCTCCTGACAGTCTTCGCATTGAAAAAAAGCTTTGCAAGCCGTAGATCCAAATTGACTAATTAGCTTGGTCTTGGTTGACCCACATTGTGGACATTTGACTAATTTCTTATTTCCTAACAAAGCCTCTTTGTCTGCTTCGGCATCTAAAGGAGCTGCAATTCCATATTTTTCTAGTGCTAGCCTTCCTTTGGGTGTGATCCAGTCGGTAGTCCAAGCTGGAGCTAAAACCAATTCCACCTTGGCTTCCCATCCCGCTTTTTGAAATGCACTTTTGATGTCCTCTCCTATGACGTCCATCGCTGGACAACCACTGTAGGTTGGCGTTATGACTACTTCGACAATTCCATTAATGATTGTGGCAGATCGCACTACGCCCATTTCCATAATCGACAAGACAGGAATTTCCGGATCCGAAACCGAATCTAGAATTTCGAATATTTTTTTGTCGATATGTTGGAGTTGCGCTGTCATTTCCTTACCAATTCATATTCGGATAAGCGCGCTGCATAAATTGCATTTCAGCCAAAATATAGCCCATGTGCTCACTGTGAATGCCTTGCTTTCCGCCCTTTTGAAAATACTCCACTTGCGGAACTTGCAACGTGGATTCATCCAGAATGGCACCTACTTTATCGAAATAAGTAGCTTTTAGAAGCGTCACGTCTACGCCAATTCCTTGTAAAACCATTTCTTTATCGGCTTCGGTTTGGTGAAATAATTCATCGATAAACACCCACAAATCATTGATTGCCATCTGAATTCGATCATGACTTTCTTGGGTTCCATCACCCAATCGTCTGATCCAATCGGAAGAAAAACGAACGTGATAACTTACTTCTTTGATACTTTTCTTCGCAATGGCAGCCAAGGTTTCATCTTTTGAATTTTGCAATTCATTCAGTAATAGCCAATGAAAATGGTCAAATAAAAATTGCTTGGAAATAGAATACGCAAAGTCCGTATTAGGCTGTTCCACTAATAGAACATTTTTATACTGACGTTCATTTCTTAAAAAAGCGATAGTATCTTCGGTGGCTTCTCCTCCTAAAATCTTAGCGGAATATTGATAATAGCTGCGAACTTGCCCAAGCAAATCTAATGACATGTTTGTCATGGCAATATCGGTTTCTAAACTTGGACCATGACCACAAAGCTCTCCGAGTCGTTGGCCTAAGATTAGGGAATTGTCGGCAATACCGTATATATATTGAATTAAGTTGTTAGTCATAAGTATTTAGTCGTTAATCGTTGGTGCAATTGATTTTATTAAACCTCTTATAATTTTACCAACTTCATTTGATTTGTCGATTAGATTTTCGGATTGCTCCATTGATAAATAATTCAATTTATTTGAAAGATAAAGCATTGATTTCACTTCACTACAAGACCCTAAAGCAATATATAAAAACCTTACAAACTCTCTGTCGCTCATTCTATCAAAGCCTTCAGCAATATTATTAGAAATTGAAACAGATGCTCTTTGTATTTGATTTTTGAACCCAAAATCATTTAAATCTTGAAAAATCAAATAAATTTCAACACACAAATCTTGAGATTTTTGCCAAGCAATAATTTCTTCAAATTTGGTAATAGTCATTTAGTTTAGTTATTTAGTTGTAAGTCGATAGTCATTTGTCAAATGTTCGAATGACTATTGACTAAAAAACTTACGACTAGCTTTTACATATGTTTTAGTTCATCAGGCAATTCATAAAATGTTGGATGACGATAGGCTTTATCCTTAGCTGGTTCAAACAATTCCGCACTGTCATCCGGATTGGACGCAGTGATTTCTTTTGATGGTACCACCCAAATACTTACACCTTCCATTCTTCTGGTGTAGACATCACGTGCATTTTCGAGCGCCATGGTTGCATCGCTTGCGTGAAGGCTGCCGCAGTGGCGGTGTTCTAATCCGTTTTTACTTCTGATAAATACTTCCCAAAGTGGCCAGTTTTTCATAATTAAATAGTCTAAAAGTCGTTAGTCGTTAGTCGTTAGCCAAGTTTTACTTATGACTATTGACTGCTTCCTTACGATTAAATTATATTGCTTCTTTTACTTCTTTTTGTTCTTGTTTTTCAGCATACTCCATCGCGGCATCGCGCACCCATTTTCCGTTTTCCCAAGCATTCACTCTTGCTGAGATACGTTCCTTATTGCATGGCCCGTGACCTTTTACGACTTGCCAAAACTCATCCCAGTCCATGTCGCCAAAATCGTATCGTTTGGTTTCCTCATTCCATTTTAGATCTGGATCCGGGATTGTAAGCCCAATCAAATGTGCTTGAGGAACGGTTTGATCCACAAATTGTTGACGCAATTCGTCGTTGGTTTTACGTTTCAGTTTCCATTTCATAGATTGTTCTGTATGAACTGAAGCCGCGTCCGTTGGCCCCAACATCATCAGCGACGGCCACCACCAGCGGTTTAATGCATCTTGTGCCATTTCTTTTTGTTCCGGCGAGCCATTGGCTAAAGTCATCATAATATCAAAACCTTGGCGTTGGTGAAAACTTTCCTCTTTGCAAACACGCACCATTGCACGCGCATAAGGTCCGAATGAAGTTGCGGTAAGTGGCACTTGATTGATGATAGCAGCCCCATCAACCAACCAGCCAATCGCGCCCATATCGGCCCAAGTGATTGTTGGATAATTAAAGATACTAGAGTATTTTGCTTTGCCAGAATGCAATTGCTCGTACAATTCTTCGCGAGAAACACCTAAGGTTTCACAGGCGCTGTATAAATAAAGTCCATGACCCGCTTCATCTTGAATTTTCGCTAAAAGCGATATCTTACGACGTAAAGATGGCGCACGCGTGATCCAATTTCCTTCCGGTAACATCCCGACAATTTCAGAATGTGCGTGCTGTGAAATTTGACGAATATGCGTTTGACGGTATTTCTCCGGCATCCAATCTTTGGGTTCAATTTTCTCGTCGCGAGCGATTCTCGCATCGAATAGGTCTTCTAAATTCTTTACTTCTACTTCTGACATAATTTTTTCTTTAATACTTAATCTATACGCCAAATTCGACCACTACATTTTTCGATGTAGGAACCGCTTGGCAACTTAATATTAATCCTTTACTCACTTCATTTTCATCGAGCGCATAATTGATTTTCATTTCGACGGTCCCTGAGAGGATTTTACATCGGCATGTACTGCAAACGCCTCCTTTGCATGCGAAAGGTAAATCTGCTCCAGCTGCTAATGCTCCATCGAGAATGTTGTCGAAATCATCATCCATGGTGAAATGGAATTCCTTACCTCCGTCGATGATAGTTACTTCGGTACCTTCGACTTTGTGCTCTAATATTTTATTAATACGTTGTTTATCTGCTTCTGAGTTGGCGCTGGTAAACAATTCGAAATGAATTTTTTCTGTGGATAAACCCGCGGCAACCAATTCGTCACGAATTAAAAATATCATTTCTTCAGGACCACAAATAAAACAATCGCTGACTTCTGGAACATCAATAATTTTATCGGTTAGCACTTGCAATTTCTCTTTGGTAAATCGTCCGTTGAACAACTCGACTGCGCGATGCTCTTTGGTTAAGAAATGAAAAATCTCGAAGCGACCGAAATACCGGTTTTTGAGCAATTCTATTTCTTCTTTAAAGATAATTGATTTTACACTTCGATTGAGGTAAAATAATTTAAAAGTACTATTGGGTTCTAGCGCCAAATGTGTTTTGATGATTGAGAGAATGGGCGTGATGCCGCTTCCTGCCGCAAAGGCAATATAATTTTTTGCTTTCTCTGGCTGTATATCTTTAAAAAAGACTCCGTTGGGCGCCATTACATCTATCGATTGACCTTTTTTTAGCGTCTCGTTTACGAAAGTAGAAAACAAACCACCGCTAATTTTCTTGACGGCGACTTTCCATTGATTTTCAATTGGGCTGGAACATAAGGAATATGACCTTCTCACTTCTTGCCCATCGATAGTAGTTCTTAAAGTGAGATGTTGTCCTTGTTTGTATTGAAATTCAGATTGCAAATCGGTTGGAATTTCAAATGAAATTACCGAACAATCCTTTGTTTCCTTCCGGATATCGAGCACTTTTAGCGGATGAAATTTTGCCATAAGGTAATTGCATTAATTAAAACTAACAGTTGTTAGTTTGATATGCAAATTTAAGGATTATTTTATTATGGCTTACGAAAACGTTTGCAAAATTGCAACGGGTTGTCGAATAAAGGTTTGAGCCCTAGCCCCGATGGCTGTGGAAATCCTTTTGTGAGCTTCTCTAGCGACACAAAAGATTGGAACGTACAGCGGGAAACAGCTCCTAGAAATCTACACAATTCCGTTGAGCAACACCTGAATCATATTCGATTTGAGTACAGTAGGATTGGGGCTTTTTTTCTTACCGTACCAAAGATAGAGCGTTCTGAGCGTAGAAAGTGTCGAGAAAATGATGACCTCGACATTGAGATTTTTGATGTCTTGATTGGCGATTCCGTTTTTGATAATCGTGCGGAAATTATCTTCGTAATCTTCCCGCATTTTGATGAAATAAGCGAGTTCAGCGTCGGCGAGATGCATCCAATCGTTGTTAAGACAGGCCAAAGCATCGGCATTTCGGAGCGTAATATCGATGTGGAGCTGAATGACTTTTTCTAGTTTTTGAATCGTGTTCTCGTCGGAATGCACAATCGTTTCCATCGTCTGGGTAAATTCTTCGGCGATTTCGATGATAATTAAGACCAGAATTTCCTGTTTCGATTTGATGTGATTGTAGAGACTCGCCGCTTTGATATTCATGGCTTGCGCGATGTCCCGCATGGTCACGGCGCTATACCCTTTTTCTTTGAAAAGTTGCGCCGAGATGGCTATGATTTCGGATTTACGGTCAGTGGGTTTCACAATTATAGGTCAATTTAAATGCTAAATTAGTTTAATATTTTTTATTTTAATATCCTAAAAGCGGCTTTAGCGGCTGGATCATTATGATTCCTGTATGATTCAAGTTACAAAAAAACTCAAAATTAAGTAGAAATAGGAATCGTTCTAAAAAATAATTTTTGGAAACTGATTTTGAAGGTGCGCGATTCTTTGACTTAATTTCAGCAAAAACTTCTGATGACTATCAGAATCAGGGTGAAAAGGTTTATGTGAAAGTGCCTTTTGGATGCTTTCCACTTCATCCATAATGGGAAGAACATCCGAAGAAATTGAAGTGGCGACAAACCGTTCCCAAATATAATTAATCGCTACTTGGTTCGGATGAATCATATCTTCGGCATAAAAACGATAATCACGAAGTTCATCCATCATGATTTCGTAGGAAGGGAAATACGTTAAAAATTGTCGGTTGTCGGTTGTCTGTTGTTGGTGAATCGCTTGATGAATACCGATAATCAAATTGGCTTTGCTTTGTTGGTTTTCGACAAAGCCGTCTTTGAGGTGGCGCACCGGCGAAACTGTAAAAGTGATATTCGCTTTTGAATTGACACTTTGAATTAATGCAATCGTTTCTTGAATCGTATCTTGAACTTTTACTGAACTCAACAGTTCTTTTTCAAACTGCGATTGTGGCACCTTATGGCAATTAGCAACAATTTTTCGGGAAGTTTTTTCTCTGTAAACCCATGCGGTTCCGTAGGTAATCAAAATATGAGAAGCAGATTCTATTTGTAATTTCAAATCTACAAATTTTTGATTTAGATTATGAACTAACTCCCCTTGATGCATCGCGCTTAAGTCCGAATGCGCATCGAAGCAATGCCAACGTTCGTTGTGAAAGAAAACATCGCTTTCCTTAAAAAAATCTTGATGTATCACACGCTTAATAACTTCGTGGATTGCTAACGGATGAAATAGAATTCCGAATGGATTGACTGTATTTTGAAATTTGTAATAATTAAATTTCTCGGCAATATTAGAAGCGAAACAAGAACCTAAGCTTATCATCTTCGAATGATAATTGATTGGATGATTGCTTTTTGGAATGGGAATTTTGGTAGTGAATTGCATTATTTCTACTTTTCAGGTTACAGTAAAAAACAAAAACCCAAACAATAAAAGTTTGGGTTTTTGTTTCATTTTATATTTTAATTTTTAATAGTAAACAATATCTTCTGTAGATTCAATATCACCTGTTGTTCCTCTGTGCACAATTTGTGTTGGATAATTAGCACTATTGTAGGTATACGATAACGTTTCTAAAATATAAGCTGGATCGGAGTCAATTTGATCCGTATGCTGCAATACATTGTTAGCAAAATTTAATGCCATATCCGAATCAGCAAAATAAACTTTATCATACCCAATCACATTTTTAAAAGGATTGTTTTTGCTGTCAAAAGTAAATTCTCCTGTATATACTTGTGATTCCAAAGTAAAAGGATCAGTATAGTTCTCTATATGACGTGTAATTGAAAGTGTGCCATTACTTCCCAATACATCTTGTGAAGAACTATCTCCACTATATTCTTGGTAATCGATTGTTCCATCCGAATTGTGATCATAGGTAATTCTTGTACCTACATCACCATATATGTTAACGTAAGTTTCAAGCTTCGAACTTGCATTATAAGCATATGTTGACTTTTCAATTATAGTCGCCGACGTCCCAACATAAGTAATTTCTTCTATCAACAAATCTGCACTATTATAGGTATAATTAGTTCGATTTCCGTAACCATCTATAGTGTAATCTAATTTATTATCATCTGTATAAAAGTATTCCATTGATTCAACAGTAGTATCAGCATCTGTATCTGTGATTTTTTTAACAAGAACAGTAGCATTAGGATTCACTGCAGTATAAGCAAGATTTTGAAAAAATCCATTGGTAAATACTTTTGTTTCTACTGCTGTATGTGTAACATCTGTAAAACGTACTCCTGTAAATTTGAAAGTTCCCGAAATTCTTTTGTTAACTTTATCAATACCTAAAATAACAAGCTGAGCAGTGTCGGTATAATTAGGAAAATTAGCAAATGTTCCGCTGTCATCTTTAGCTGCAACAAAAGCATCTGGTCCTATTCCATCAAAATATTTTAAAGTAAAACCTTCTGCCCAAGTATAAGTTCCAACAATTGGGTTTTCTGGTAACGTAATTTTAAAATAAGAACCATTCACTTCATTTTTTGCTTTTATCGACATCGAAACAGCATCAATAATCACAGTTTCGGTAGTAGAGACAAAAGTCTGACCATCAAAATCTGCAGATAAATTGCCTGGTGCAGCTAATACATCTGGATCTTCTTCAGGAACTGGAACACAAGATTGGAATAAACCTATAGTAATAAGCAATAAACAAAGTATCTTTTTCATGAGTATCTTTTTGATAATGAATTAATTTAAGCAAATAAACTTAAAATGTATGAAATAAAAAAATAAAACTTAACTCTCAATACGATTAAAATCAAAAACTTATTTAATAATATCTATCGCTTTATTCAATGCTTCTGTAATCCCTGAAATATCTTTACCACCGGCAGTTGCAAAAAATGGCTGACCGCCGCCGCCGCCTTGTATGTATTTCCCTAATTCTCTAACCACATTTCCCGCATTTAGATTTCTCTCAGCAACTAGCTCCTTGGAAATATAACATGTCAACATTGGTTTACCCTCATCCGCGGTTGCAAGAACTAGAAATATATTTTTGGCAGTATTTCCAATTTCGTATGCCAAATCTTTAGCACTATTGGCATCAATATCTACTAGTTTCGCTAGAAATTGAATTCCATTTATCGTTTGCAATTGAGGCACTAATTCTGAAGCCAAATTTTTGACTTTATCCTTCATTAACGCTTCAATTTGTTTCGTTAGCTTGTTGTTTTCCTCTTGCAA
>CANHMG010000095.1 GCA_947461795.1 Flavobacteriaceae bacterium
GCTATAAAAACATAAAGTATTAAAATCTTTTTTGATGATTTTATTGACTTCAAATACAAATACCAAAAAAGTGTAAAAAAGAAATGGAAAATAAAATGAACACTTTTATCAAGTCCTCCTATTTTTATATTTGTCAGTTTATTAAAATCGGTCAAACATAAATACGCCATAAAAAGTGTCCAAAAAACAGCCAAAAACAAATAGCCTTTTTTACGCTCCAATAAGTGCTTTATAGTCTTCACTTGAAAGTAATTCATTCATATCCGATACGTTTGCCACTTTCACTTTAACCATCCATCCTTTTCCATAAGGATCGGAATTAACAATTTCAGGATTGCTTTCTAAAGAATCATTAAATTCGACAATTTCTCCTGCAACTGGTAAAAATAAATCAGATACTGTTTTGACAGCTTCAACTGTACCAAAAACTTCGTCTTTATTCAGAGATTGATCTAAAGTTTCCACTTCAACATAAACAATATCGCCTAATTCTTTTTGAGCAAAATCAGTAATTCCAATAGTTGCTATTTCTCCGTCTAAAGAAACCCATTCATGGTCTTTAGTGTATTTTAAATTCGTTGGTATATTCATTTTAATTATTATTTTAATGCTATTTAAATATAAATTTTCGTTTTCGTTAGTCTTTTATTTTTTTTGATTAATTCCCGAAGTTATAACGCATTGTAAATCCAGAGCGAATATTTGTAGTTGGGAAAGAGGTAGAAATTACAGGTTTAGAGAATGAATGATCATAGAAGAAAATCATCGTCAAATTTTTACTAAAGGAATAATCTGCAGTAAGACGTAAAGACCAAATGTTTTGACCTCCAGACAATTGATTGTTATCATAATCTAAATACCTAACAATCGTTTTGCTGTTTCTATAAGAAGCATCTAATTTTAAATTAATGTCACTTTTGATTATCCCAGTTGGGTTGTCTGCTAATTTCGAGGAGAAAATAACATCTTTTATGCGATAGCCCAATCCAACAATATATTCAATTCCTTTCACTTCAGTAAGCAGATTATTGTCAAAACTCAAAGACATAGAACGATCTTTTTTCATTTCAGCAAGTATTTTAACGGAGTTTTTCATTTCAAAATCAAAACGAACTAACGGGTTAAATTGTTCTACTAAATTGACATTTGAAATCAGCAATTTATTTAAATAATTCCCTCCAACATCTGTTCCGACTGGATTTTTATCGTATTCGAAATTGGATCGGTAAGCATTAATAGTATAGGTTGCTTTATAGCCATGCTGTATTGAAAATCTTTTAAAATTATCTTTAAAAAATTTATAACGCATCAATCCTGTATATTTTATTGTCCAGTTTGGAATCGGAATATCTCTAAATGTTTTCAATGAAGAACTTGATGCGCTATTTCCAGAATAGGCAGCAAGAAAAGCTGGAATTAATACTGCTTGATTATTTTTTCCAAATCCTACAGGAAAACCTTCATTAGCAATAAAATTTTCTCGTTGTGGAAATCTAACATCCGTTGGAACTGTTGGAATGGTATAGGCCCCTGAACCATATCTTGGAATAGGTTGACCAGCATAAAAATTTTCTGCTAATCGATTCGCAATAATTAAACGGTTGTTTCTAAAATCTTCAAAGGCTGAAGAAAATATTTCATCACTTTGTGAAAAAGCTGTTTTAATTAATACTGTAGAAATTGAATAATTTCCAAAAGTATAGGGAGATCTTGAGTTGTATTGCCCGTCAGGAGACACATCGTATTGCTCGGAATAATTACTCACAAATGTTCTATCGGCATTTAAATCTATTTTGAAATCTGGGAATAAATCTAAATTTGCAGTAACATTTAAAGTTCTATTGGTTACTTGTGTGAAATTCTGATTAAATTCTTGGTATTTAGTCAGCCAGCCATTTTTTGCAGCTTCGTAACGAACATCAGCTTGAGAACCAAATATAAATCCAAGTGTTGGTTTAGAAGTACCAAAAAATCCTAGTCCTTGGGTAAATCCAGGAAGTACAGTTCCTTTATTTTCAATATAATTAACATTAATAGTCTTAATGCTTGTTAAAACTCCAAGCAAACCATTTACAAACATATTATTGTTCGAACTAGCTGGAGCCACATTTGTATTGACTACTTTTTGGCCAGGTTTAGGGGCAACTGCTGGTTTTGCAACTGGTTTTGCAGTTTTTTTAGATATACCAATGTATTTGTAAAAAGAATCCATATTGAATGCAGTATTCAATTTATGAGAACTTGCATTTTGAATTGTATTTCCTAAATTATATTTTACGCCATCAATTTCTATATCTGACAAAGCTAAAGAAGCGCGTTGCCAATTATAATCTCCTGTATAGGAATAAGTTGATTTCACAAAACTTAAAAACGGTAATTTATTTAATGGAAGATCATAGTTCAAAACAAATTGTTGAGAATGTGTATTTGGATCTCCTGTATTCCAATAATCAGTAAAAAGAGTAACACTATTGATAGGTTCGTTATTTTCATCTAAATAATTTCTAACAATATTACTTGATGAGGCTGTATAATTTATTTTTACGGATTTAGTCAGATTGTAATTAAATCCATATTGGTAATTAAACAGATAATTTCTTCGATACAAAGGATCTAATGGAATTCCAGCTACATCAATTTGTCTAAACTGTTGTTTGTTGTATTGTCTGATAATGTTTGTACTAAACGAAATATTACTTGGTAAATAATTGAAATTAAAATCACTTAATAATTTCCAATACGAACTTTTCTTAAAATATTTATTGTTTTTAAGAGGTTCAACTGGTTTTGGCTGAAAAGCGAAAGTATAATCCGCAGTCGTATTTACTTGTTGATCAAGAAATTTTTCTATTTCAAAATTATGTCGTTCGACTTGATTAAATGAATAGGAAAGCGTCAGATTCTCTGGATCGTAAATATGTTGTTTTTGTTCCGGACCTCTTTCTCTTTTTACTCCAATGAAATTGATGCTTTTACGTTTGGTATAATCGATGGAGCGATCTTTAATAATAGCTCTTTCATTTGAATCAGCCGTAACATCTAAAATTTGTTGCAGTTTAATATCTTGATTAAAAGGATCGTATTGAGGAGTAATTATTTCTTCCCCTATCGAATAATTAAAAGGCAAATTCATTCTCCATTTTTTAGGCATTAATTTCCCTAAACTTAAATTAGTGACTATGTTATACTGTTGGGTATCTTCTCGACTTCTTTCATTTGGTCCTTGCTCTAATGAACCAAAACCGATGGTACTCTTTTTTCCAGTAGCAGAAATTGTGGCAAAATCGGCAAAATTAGCATCAATATTTACAACAGCAGCCATACCACCATTATTATCCATATCTGCTAAGCGCAATTCATTAAACCACACTTCGCCTTTTAATGGTCTTGGTGTGACATTTGAGGAAGTATTATTTTTTAACCCAACCATTAAATTTCTTACCAATCCAAAATTCGGATTTCCTCTAACTCCCAGTTTCATATTATTGGAAGTCTTAGCATTGACATCATTATTATAATAAATTTCGCCTTCAGTTAAAGCTGGAGCTTGTCTGGATAAAATCTTCAATTCGGTCAACAATTCTAATGGTAAATTTATTTCGTTTTCTGAAGGCCAAATAGCTTCCGCAGAATTGGCATTTTCTGCAGAAACTTTTAAAGGAATTTCCACTTCATAAAAATTTTCGGTGAAGTCATTTCCGAAACGGATAAAAGCCATCATCTCGTTATCTTGTAATGGCTGCTCATTAGTAAGAGATTCTGCGTGCAAAAACATTTTCAATTTTTTAAACTGCCGCATATCCACACTCATATTTTTAAAAACCCCACGTGCATCGGTTGTTTCAAGACCATCCGTACCAGAAACCCGTAGCGATAACGACTGTTCATTTTGATTGATAATGGTATTATTATTATACAATTGTTCTCTAACAACACCTGGAGGAGAAACATAGGGTATTGGAGATCTAGAACC
Organism: Flavobacteriaceae bacterium; assembly: GCA_947461795.1. Taxonomy (GTDB): domain Bacteria; phylum Bacteroidota; class Bacteroidia; order Flavobacteriales; family Flavobacteriaceae; genus Flavobacterium. Next base: position 3,974 of record CANHMG010000095.1, read on the forward strand.
GTTCTCCAAAATATTCACAGATTGCACTTCAAACACGGTTGGATCATTGGCGACATTAGTATCTGTAGGATCAAGTGTATTGGTATAGCGTCTCCATTCGCCACGAACTAAATCTAAAGCTCCAAAACGAAGTGTGATTTCACTTTCAAAACCAGTCAAAAACATTCTGATGAATCGTATGGAAGTAAAGTCTGAAATTCCCCCAATAGTTCTTTCGATTTCAGATACTGGTATTTTATATTGAATCCATCGAACATCCGTTGTTTCGCCAAAGAAAGATCCAGGAGTAGCTGCTGTTGTTACATTAACATCGGTTACATATTGAGTATTTCCAACGGCAATACCTGGTTTGATATCGATGCTATATTCATAATACGCATCTACCGTATCCATTGTATTGTCTCTATTAATATCTTCAATATCTGGAATTGTTGAATTTCCTCTATTGTTATCCGTAACATCTATAGGTGAATTTCCTTGTGTCCCATTGAAATTTTTGTATCTATTAATAACATCTCCACCCGCTTGTAAAAAGTAAACATAATTGTCCGCAGCTGGATCTGGCTCACCTGCGTAATTAGTATAAATTGTACTTTCAGCTGCATCATTCAAACCATCAAATCCTATATCTTGAACATCTCTATTGGATTGACTCGTGTCAAAAGCATAGATTAAAGATTGAGCTGAAGGAACTTTCCCCCAAGCGGTACTAATCGTTAATGTATTGGAGCCCGCCTCTGGCAAACCATTTTCATATTGCTTTCTTCCATCTTTTAAGATATCCTCAGAAATAGAACCTAAATTAAAATAGACCTTTCCCGTATTGTTACTATTGATTCCTAAACCTCCATGCCCAACGTAAGGATCCATTACCCAAAATTGAATAAATTCAACATTAGCTTGTTCAAAATTGGTCGAATTTAAAGACCGAGTAATTCCACCAAAGTTTGTTTTAGGTAAAGCAGATACAGTTGTACTATTATTATAAGGGCCTCTTTCACTCGGGTAATAGGTTAAATCTAACGTATTAATGACCTGTACTTGCCCTGGTGCAATATCGGTCCCTGGATAAAGTTCATCAATTAAAATTCTTCGTGTTTTGTTCAATGAGATATCGTCTATAGAGATGCCGCCAGGTCTCGTATAAATAATGGGGTCAATAGAATACCAACTTAGTTTAGCTCTTTTAAAACCGTAATCTAAGGTTGTTAATTCTCCTCCAAAATCATAGGGGCTTGGACTTGGCCCCGTAGCAATATCTAAAGGTGTTGATGACAATGCCCAAGACAATGGTGATCGTAAGTCGATATTAGATTGTGAGCCTTCAAAATCATCCACATAAATAGTCGATTCTCCATCAAATTGATCTGCTTTTGGAGTGTCTGGTTTTAAAAAGGCAATTTCTCCTCTGAAGGATATATTCGATGGAACGTCGGTATCCATAAAGGGTAACTTATTGACCATTCTTGTAAAAAAAGGAACTTCAGTAGAGAAATTAGCATTCAAACCATAGATGGTGTTGTTTACTGATTCTTGACCAAAACTAGATTTTTGAGTTAAAGGCCTTTCTGTCATTTTGAGTAAAGTACCTCCAATGGTGAATTTTTCCGATATTTTATGTTCTATCGTTAAGCCCATAAACCTTCTTGTCTGTTGCCCGAAAGTAGAATTATTCTCAACCGAAACTTGTATTGGAGTATTGGATGCTTGCAAAGAAGGATCTAATATTTGTACTCTTCCTGCTTGGTAATTCACACTATAATCTATTCCTTCTACTAAAACTCTTCCTCCTGCTGTTACAACAACCGACCCTCTAGGAACATTAAAGGCTCCAATTGGAATTCCATCACCTCCTGAAGATTTGAATTTCCCTCTTAATTGGTATTTATTTTTACTTCCATCTTGAAGAGCATTAGATTGTGTACCCGAGTACATACTTCGAAACACATACTTTCTTTGATTGTCGTTATAATCAGAAAGCGAAGTGGGATCTCCTTTATAATTTTGAAGTGGATCGGTTCTCAATTTTTCAAAAATCAATTTACCAAATGGTTCTACCGAAGTAAAAATTAATCGTCCATTTTGAGTATCAACAGTAAGACCTGGAATAAAATCGAAGAAACCATCTCCACCACCTTGCGGGTCATTATTAAAATTTAATTTATCGACATTGAATACTTTCAACAATGGCGTGTCTTTAACTCTATTTTCAGGTAATGGATCTGAAGGAAAATCTGTTCCCGCAACTGGTGAAATATAATTTATTGGAGAAGGATCAGAATAAAGAATGTTGAATCTAAAATCCTGTTGATCTAATTGAAAAGCTCCTGGAATTTGATAAATATTTTTCATCATTAAATTCCAAATAGGTTTTGATGTGTTCGTTAAATTACTTTTAAGCAACTTCAAAACTAATGCTTGTGTCGTAATCGTTTCTGGTTCCCCTGTAGCAGGATTTATAGAACCTGGCTGTGTTGCATCTACTCCGTCATTTCCAAATTCACCCACTTGATACACCTCTGAACCTACAGTATATTGATAGGCTACAGCTAAAATTTCGTCATTGGATAATCTTTGTTGCAACGATAGATAACCCAATTGTGTATTGAAAGTATATTCGTTAGCGTTTAATTTTCTAGCATTCTCTAATTTAGAAAAATCCAATCCTTCTAAAGGTACAACAGTATTAAAACCAGAACTAGCGGTAGCAATTTCTCTAATATTAGGATTTAAAAAACCGGCTCCATTGGATGCATCATCAATTAAACCAGGATCGTATTGATTATTTTTATTGTCAGTAGGAGAATTAATTGGCTTTATAAAAAATCCTACTGGAGGAGGGTCCAATGCGACCACCTCTTTATCAATTAACCCCTGCAATTGAGCTTCCCCTAAATCTTGCAATGCCACAATATTTCTAAGATTATTATTGGTTGTACTTACTCTGTTTTGCCTATTTGTTATCCAAACTTCAAGACGTGTAATTTGTACTCTACTATCTATAAAAGGGTAATTTTTAAGGGCTGAATCGTACTTGTTTCTAAAGTATTGTGATAAGAAAAAGTGTCTGTCATTGTCATATTCTAAACCAAACAAATCAAAATCTTGGATTGTTCCACCGCCTTGAGCAGTAACTGTTTTTGTTTGAGATTTTTGTTCAGAAAATATTCCCGTAAGTGTTGTTTTTCCAAATTGTAATTGTGCTTTGACTCCAAACAAACTTTGAGCACCTCTAATTAAGGAACTACTTAATGGCAAGCTAACATTTCCTACTTCTATTTTTTGAATAATATCGTCCTCGTCGGGAGTATATTCAAGTTTAATTTGATTTTGAAATGAAAAGGTAGATTCCGTATCGTAATTTGCAGTCACTTTCAATCGAGTTCCAACTTTTCCCAATAAACTCATACTAATTCTTTGGTCAAAATCAAAATTAGTAGTCGATCGATTTTTAGGAGATAAAGCCGGATTGTCTTGTTTGGTATGTCGTACACCTAAATCTACTTCTACAGATCCTGTAGGTTTTACGTCTATAGTATTACTTCCGAAAATAGAAGAGAAAAAACCAGAGTTTATATAATATCTTGGTAATAAATCTTTTTTACCTGCTTCACTTCCTTCTTTTTTACCATCTATAGCATCCGATTTTTTCTTAAAATAGGCTCGCATAGATTCTTGAAGCATTAATTTTTCATATTCTTTTGGCGTAAGAATTATGGGATAATTAATATTGAACCCGTCAACACTATTGGTGTAAATATATCTATCCGTAACTGGGTCATAGGTATATGCATCTAAAATACTAGGTGGATTTTGCAACTGTAAAGTACCCGAAGAATAGCCAGGCTTTATACTGTCTGTTTCTTGTTCCTGAACTTGAGCCTCAGAAATAAAACCTCCTAAAAAAATCAAAGTAAAAACGTTGATTTTAAGAATAGATTGTAATTTTTTTATAACGAATGTTTTCAAGTATTATAAATTTTTTAAAGCTTGTTTAATTATTGATTCTACAGTAGCGTCAGAATCTTGAGCAACAATTTTATCTACAACTTTTTCTGCTAATTTTTTGTTAAATCCTAAAACTTCTAGAGCTGATAACGCTTCATCCTTGTTAGTATTGTTTTGCAAAATAGAAACTTCGTCCAAATCATACAATTTTAACACTTTATCTTTCAAATCAAGTATGGCTCTTTGTGCTGTTTTAGTTCCGATGCCTTTTATGGATTGTATTGTTCCTACATCTCCCATAGCTATTGCTTGAATTACTTGTTTGGGCTCTAGAGATGAAAGCATGGTTCTTGCAATACTAGCACCAATACCTGAAACAGACAGTAACATTTTAAATATTTCTCTTTCCGATTTTTCAACAAACCCAAACAAAGTATGTGCATCTTCTTTAACTTGCAAGTAAGTAAATAATTTTATAAATTCAGTTTGTGGTAATAAAGAATAGGTATGCAATGAAATATTTATATGATACCCAACTCCACCACAGTCAATAACCAAATCAGTTGGTGTTTTTTCAGTTATTTTTCCTTGAATATGTGCTATCATTAGTATCGTAAAGTAAACCCAAATATAACAAAAAA
>CANHMG010000096.1 GCA_947461795.1 Flavobacteriaceae bacterium
GAATAGTGAATTTCCCTAAATTTTTCACACCCAATGGGGATAGTTATAATGACACGTGGAATATTTTCGAAATAGCAGATCAACCTGATGCATATATTTCAATTTTTGATCGCTATGGCAAATTAATTAAACAAATCTCAACTCAAGGAATAGGATGGGACGGAACATTAAATGGTGCCGAGTTGCCAAGTGATGATTATTGGTTTAGAGCATTTTATAAAGAAAATGGAGAATCAAAAGAATTTAAATCTCACTTTTCGTTGAAGAGATAGAATTGAATTGAAATCATAGAAAAAAAGTAACTCATTGAGTTGCTTTTTTTATTAGAAATAGTTTGAATTTATTGGAGTGCCCTAGCCCCGATTGCATCGAAAGTGCGCTTCGCTCGTGTGAGCCGGTATCCTCGCAGCGTAGCGAAGAGATAAAGGCGAAAGCGGGATTAGCTCCTAATATTACTTAGAGTTATACACACGAATGGCATCTTTTAGGATTTGAACCGAGCGAATTAAATCGTCTTTTTTCAAGACATAAGCGATTCGTACTTCGTTCAAACCAACCCCTGGAGTTGAGTAAAACCCAGCAGCAGGAGCAACCATTACCGTTTCTTTATTTAAATCGTAAGACTCTAACAACCATTGAGCAAATTTGTCTGCATTATCGATCGGCAATTGCGCGATGCAATAGAAAGCTCCTTTTGGTTTGGCTACTTTTACCCCATCAATTTTTTGCAATTCGGAAATTAGAGTATCTCTTCTTTCGCGATATTCCGTTATGACTTCATCGAAATAACTTTGAGGAGTTTCGAGAGCAGCTTCACTGGCAATTTGAGCAAATGTTGGTGGACTCAAACGCGCTTGAGCAAATTTCATAGCAGTTGCCATAAGTTCTTTATTTTTCGAAACTATGCATCCGATACGAGCACCACACATACTGTATCTTTTCGAAACAGAGTCAATCATAATGGCATGCTCTTCTATACCTGGAATGTTCATCACGGAATAATGAATGTCTCCATCGTAGGTAAATTCGCGGTAAACTTCATCGGCTATCAAAAACAAATCATGTTTCTTAACCAAGTCAGCTAATTGCATCATTTCTACTTTAGAATACAAATAACCCGTAGGATTCCCTGGATTGCAAATTAAAATAGCTTTGGTTTTTGAGGTAATTAATTTTTCGAAATCGGCAATAGGAGGTAAAGCAAAACCAGTATCGATAGTTGAAATTACAGGAACGACTTTTACTCCAGAAGCAGTAGAAAAACCATTGTAATTCGCATAAAAAGGTTCTGGAATAATAATTTCATCACCATGATCCATCGTACTTCCCATAGCAAAAAGCAACGCTTCCGATCCGCCAGTTGTGATGATAATATCGGCAACATCTATCGGCAAGCCATGATTTTTATAGTAATTCGAGAGTTTGGTTCTATAACTTTCAAATCCAGCGGAATGGCTGTATTCGAGTACTTTGATGTCAAGATTTTTGATAGAATTCATTGCCACTTCTGGTGTTTTGATATCAGGTTGCCCGATATTCAAATGATACACTTTATTTCCTTTCTTTTTGGCAATATCAGCATAAGGCACCAATTTTCGAATTGGAGATTCTGGCATTTGTTTTCCTTTGTTGGATACTTTCGGCATGATGTTCTATTTTTTTTGAATTGCAAATTTGCGAATTTTTTAAGAGTACACCAATTGTTTTAGTTTATATTATTATAATAGCGAAACATCCTTTTTTTAATTATTTTTATAGAAAGAATATTCATGAAAAAATGTTTTGCTTTTTTACTCTTCATCAATTGCCAAATTTTGATTTTTGGACAGTCTGGATTTCAATTTGAAACGCAGAAGAGTAAAATTGTAATCCCTTTCCAATTGATAAACAACCTGATTTTTATTCCAATGGAAGTAAATGGAATAAAATTAAATTTTCTCTTAGATTCAGGCGTTGACGAAACAATTTTATTGAGCCTTGACGATAAAGAAGCAATCGGTTTTAAAAATGTTCAAAAAATAAAACTTAAAGGATTAGGAAGTAATGAAGCTATTGAGGGATTAAAATCTTCCAACAATACCTTGTCATTCAAAGGACTTGTCGATAAAAATCACGATGTGTATATTGTTTTAGATCAGAGTTTTAATTTTTCATCCCATATTGGAATTCCTGTAAACGGAATCATTGGTTATAATTTTTTTAAAAACAATACGGTTGAAATCAATTACAGTAAAAAAAAGCTATTTGTATATAAAGACTCCGAAAAACTAAGAACGAAATTAAAGAAATATGCTTCATCTCCCATCACCATGGAGAGAAATAAACCCTATTTAGTTGCCAATGTTGCACTAAACAATCATGAAATACCATCCAAACTTTTAATTGATATCGGGAATAGTGATGCCGTTTGGTTATTTGAAAACAAGGGAAAAAATATTACTATACCAAATGTCAACTTCGAAGATTTCTTAGGAAAAGGATTTAGTGGAGATATCAATGGGTTTCGTGCAAAAATTTCTAAAATCAAAATTGATAATTTCGAATTCAATGATCCAATTGCTTCCTTCCCAGATTCCATTTCTATAAAAAGTGTGAATAAAGTTCAAGATAGGGTAGGTTCCATTGGTGGTGAAATTTTAAAACGTTTCGATTTTATTTTTGATTATTCCAATCAAAAGATTTATTTTAAAAAAAGTCATTATTATGATGATGAATTCACCTATAATAGAAGTGGCATTGAATTGCAAAACTAAGGGTTACAATGGGTGCAAGAAACAGTAAACTTGAATACGGTGACCCTCGATAATACGTATGATGGAAATGGCAATAAAACTAAAAATGACTTTAAATTAAAATTTACATTAAAGCCTATTTATTCTATTTCTAGCATTCGGAAAAATTCTCCTGCAGAGGCATGTGGGTTGAAAGTGGGTGATATTATTGTTTCTATAGACAATGTAGAGGGTTATCGCTACACGTTGCAAACTATCAATAATTTATTTAAAGCAGAAGACGGTAAATGGCTCAATTTTGTGATTGAAAGAGAAGGAAAAATATTAAAATTTAGATTTCAACTCAAAAGTATTTTATAAAAGAGAAGAGCCTCATTTGAAGCTCTTCTCTTTTAATTATCACTACTCATGATTCCTTTTTTCTTTTCTAAAACGTTGACTTCTTCTTTCACCAAAACTTCCCCTTTGATTTTGATAGCTACTCGTCCGCCTTCTACATTGGTAGCATTCGATTCTACAGTGATGGTTTTGCGAATTGGCCCTGGACTCATATTGTATTTTACATCAATTTTACCAGTTTTTCCTGGCATAATTGGTTCTGTTGGTTTCGAAGGCACCGTACAGCCACAAGTAGATTGTACGTTGGTAATTATTAATGGAGCGTCTCCTGTGTTTTTAAATTCAAATGTTCGCAATCCACTATCAGAATCTTTGTATACTTTTCCAAAATCTACCGTGTTGTCTTTGGCTACAAACTCTATTTTTGCGCCTTGAGCGTCAACACTTAATGCGAATCCTATAAAAGCGATAGTAAGTAATAATTTTTTCATTGCTGTTTTTTTTAATTGAGTAAATGTACTTTCTTTTCGGAAATGTACAAATAATTAATTCTTAATTTTTTATAAGGATGTAATTATTTACTTTTGTAGCGCTCTCAAATAGCATACCAGTATTGATGAGCATTTTTAGGAGCTTTATCCCGCTTTCCACTCTATCTTTTGCAGCAAAAAATGCTACAAAAGGATGCCGTTACAATCGGGGCTATAGCTTTTCATTTCAATACACAATAAGTTTTATAAAAATGAAGCGCAAACTTCAACTCAATACATACATACAATCATGACTTTACCAGCTCAATTTGACGCCAAAAAAATAGAACCAAAATGGTACGACTACTGGATGAAAAATAATTACTTTCATTCCAAGCCAGATCATAGAACACCGTATACCATCGTAATTCCTCCACCGAATGTTACGGGAGTTTTACATATGGGACACATGCTCAACAATACCATTCAAGATGTTTTGATTCGTCGTGCTCGTCTCAAAGGATTCAATGCGTGTTGGGTGCCAGGAACGGATCATGCCTCTATTGCAACAGAAGCAAAAGTAGTGGCCAAATTAAAAGCGGAAGGAATCAACAAAAACGATTTGTCTCGTGAAGAATTCCTAAAACACGCTTGGGATTGGACGGATAAATACGGAGGAGTAATCCTAGAACAACTCAAACAACTAGGTTGCTCTTGTGATTGGGATAGAACAAAATTCACCATGGATCCTGACATGTCAGCATCTGTAATTCGCTCTTTTGTTGATTTATACAATAAAGGATATATCTATCGTGGTTATCGCATGGTCAATTGGGATCCAGAAGCGAAAACTACTTTGTCAGACGAAGAAGTCATCTACGAAGAACAGCAAGGAAAACTCTATTTTATAAATTATAAGATCGAAGGAAGTGGAGATCTCTTAACGATTGCAACGACACGTCCAGAAACCATTTTTGGGGATACTGCGATTTGTATTAATCCAAATGATGAGCGATTTGTTCATCTCAAAGGAAAAAAAGCCATTGTGCCTATTTGCGGTCGGGTGATACCAATCATCGAAGACGAATATGTAGATATTGAGTTCGGAACTGGTTGCCTAAAAGTAACACCTGCTCATGATATGAATGACCGAACTTTGGGAGAAAAACACAACTTAGAAATCGTCGATATCTTCAACGAAGATGCTACTTTAAATAGTTTTGGGTTGCATTATCAAGGTCAAGATCGTTTTGTAGTTCGTGAAGCTATTGCCAAAGAATTAGAAACAATCGGAGCTTTAGCCAAAACGGAAACGCATTTAAATAAAGTGGGAACTTCCGAAAGAACAAAAGCGGTCATCGAACCTCGTTTGTCTGATCAATGGTTTCTGAAAATGGAAGATTTAGTGAAACCCGCCATTCAATCTGTTTTGGTTGATGAGGAAATTAAATTGTATCCTAAAAAATTTGAAAATACGTATCGTCACTGGTTAGAAAATATACGTGATTGGAATATCTCCCGTCAGCTATGGTGGGGACAACAAATTCCTGCGTATTATTATGGTGATGGAAAAGAAGATTTTGTTGTTGCTGAATCTATCGAAGAAGCTTTAGTTTTAGCAATATCCAAGACGAATAACGAACAACTTACAACGGAAAATTTAAAACAAGACGTTGATGCTTTAGACACTTGGTTCTCATCTTGGCTTTGGCCTATGGCTGTTTTCGGAGGAATCATGGATCCAGAAAGTGAAGATTTCAAATACTATTACCCCACCAATGATTTAGTAACCGGACCGGATATTTTGTTTTTCTGGGTGGCAAGAATGATTATCGCGGGTTATGAATATACCGACAAAAAACCTTTTACTAATGTATATTTAACGGGATTGGTTCGGGATAAGAATCGCCGTAAAATGTCTAAATCATTAGGGAATTCTCCAGATCCATTAGAGTTAATTGAAAAATTTGGAGCTGATGGAGTTCGTGTAGGTTTATTATTGAGCGCTTCCGCTGGAAATGACATCATGTTTGATGAAGAATTGTGCAATCAAGGAAAAGCGTTCTCTAATAAGATATGGAATGCCTTTCGATTAATCAAAGGTTGGGAAGTTTCAAGTTCGATTTTACAACCCGAATCTTCAAAAGTGGCTATCGAATGGTATGAAGCTAAATTGCAACAAACATTATTAGAAATTGAAGACCACTTCGAAAAGTATCGAATATCGGATGCTTTAATGGCAATCTACAAATTGGTTTGGGATGATTTCTGTTCCTGGTTTTTAGAAATGATTAAACCCGCATATCAACAACCCATTGACAAAGCAACTTTTGATGCGGCTATCCAAATGTTAGAAAATAATTTGAAATTATTGCATCCATTCATGCCATTTTTAACGGAAGAAATATGGCAACATTTAGCAGAAAGAACTGAAAAAGAAGCATTAATTGTTTCCCAATGGCCAGTTTTAAAGCCTTTCAATGCTCAATTAATTTCAGATTTTGAAACAACTATTGAAGTGATTTCTGGAATTCGAACTATTCGAAAAGAAAAAAATATTCCTTTCAAAGATGCTATTGATTTGAAAGTGATAAATCATGATAAGGTTTCCAAACATTTTGATGCTGTAATTACCAAATTAGGGAATATCACTTCCTATGAATATATCATAGAAAAGATTGATGGTGCTTTGTCATTTAGAGTAAAATCGAACGAATATTTTATTCCGGTAACTGGAGCAATAAATGTAGAAGAAGAAGTTGCGAAACTGAAGGAAGAATTAAAATATACTCAAGGATTTTTAAAATCAGTTCAAAGTAAATTATCGAACGAACGTTTCGTTGCAGGTGCACCAGATAAAGTTTTGGAAATCGAGCGTAAGAAAGAAGCGGATGCTTTAGCTAAAATTACTACAATCGAACAGAGTTTGACAAGTTTGAAATAACAAAAAACGAAACACGAATTCCACAAATTTGCACGGATTAATTCGAGTAAATCTGTGGAATTCCTTTTTGAAATTCTTCTTTAATTTTTAATCGCTTCTTCATAACGTTCTCCAACTTTTTTCCAGTTGATCACATTAAAAAAAGCATCAATATATTTCTTACGTTTGTATTGGTAGTTCAAATAATACGCGTGTTCCCAAACATCTAAAGCTAAAATTGGAGTTCCTTTTATTAAAGCATTCGACATTAAAGGATTGTCTTGATTGGCGCTACTTGTTATTTGAAGTTTTCCAGATTTATCGGTAATCAACCAAGCCCAGCCAGAACCAAATTGTTTCGAAGCAGTTTCTTCAAATTGATTTTTAAATTCATTGAAAGAACCAAAATCTCTAGTTATTGCAATAGCTAATGAATCTTTGGGTTGACTATTAGATTTTGGCGCTAGATTTTCCCAGAACAACCCGTGATTGTAGTATCCACCTGCATTGTTTCTTAAATCATTATTACTAATATCCAATTTTTTTAAAACTTCTTCAATAGATAATTGCTCGAGTTCTGTACCTGCAATAGCTTTATTTAAATTATTGGTGTAAGTCAAATAGTGTTTAGAGTAATGCAATTCCATGGTAAGAGCATCAATATTCGGAGCCAATACCTCATAATTATAAGGCAGTTTAACCATCTGAAAAGTACCTTCATCTGCTTTGACATCTTCGGGACTTCCGATAAGCATTTTCTCTTCTTTGGAAGGTAAAGGAACTTCTACAACTTCAGTGAGTTTTTTATTATTACATGAAAATAGTGCAAATACGACTATATTTAGAAAGAGGAAATATTTGATCTTCATAGCATTTATTTTTTAGCTAATGCCAGAATGGATTCGATGTATAACTCTTTAGCTTCATCCGCGGATAAATGACTGACTTGCATCCATGCGTTTGTTTTGAATGCATCTCTTAAATGAAAGGTTGTGGATATAGATGTAGTATCTAAAGTTCCAAAAGTAGCTTGTTTGTAATAGGCATATAGACGTAATTGCACATCCTGAGGCAGCGAATCTTGAGACATTTGGTCTGCAATTGCCACAGCTTCTTCAAATCGTGTATTTAAATCTTTAGGATCCATTGTTATTTTGAAGCAATGATGGTTTTTCCGCCTATTGCTTTTTGATTAAGTACTACATTTATTTCAGTTCCTATAGGTAAAAACAGATCTACTCTTGAACCAAACTTAATGAATCCAGCATCAGTTCCTTGAATGACTTGCATACCTTCTTCAGCATAATTGACAATACGTCTTGCAAGAGCTCCCGCAATTTGACGGTATAAAACTTCTCCAAACACAGGATTTTCAATAACAACTGTTGTTCTTTCGTTTTCCGTACTCGCTTTGGGATGCCAAGCAACCAGGTATTTTCCTGGATGGTATTTACTAAAATTGATTTTTCCATTTAAGGCATAACGGGTAACATGCACATTTATCGGTGACATGAAAATCGATACTTGTAATCGTTTGTCTTTGAAATACTCACTTTCGTACACCTCTTCGATAACGACCACTTTCCCATCAACAGGTGCAATCACATGATTATCACTGATGGTTACATCTCTTGTAGGGTTTCTAAAGAATTGTAAAATTAAAATTAAGAAGCCTAAAATAATAAGTTCAACTCCTTTTTTTAACCAGAATAGCGTAATAAAATGATCCGCTAACAATAAAAAAACTACCGTTAAAGTGGTAGCAATTAAAATAATTTTCCCGCCTTCTTTATGAAACATAATTTAAAATTTGATACAACAAAAATACAAAAGGTCC
>CANHMG010000097.1 GCA_947461795.1 Flavobacteriaceae bacterium
AGGTAAACTCGGTTGTTTGCGTAAAAATCTGACTGTCTGGATAAAAGGTAACTATTGTTCCTCTTTTTGTCGTTTCACCAATTTGTTTCACTGGATAAAGCGATTTTCCTCTTTCGTATTCTTGTTCGTAAATTTTACCGTCTCTGTGAACGGTTGCTCTTAAATGCTTCGAAAGCGCATTTACTACAGAAACCCCAACACCGTGAAGTCCTCCAGAAACTTTATAAGAGTCTTTATCAAACTTACCTCCTGCTCCAATTTTAGTCATGACAACTTCAAGAGCAGAAACACCTTCTTTTTTGTGAATATCAACTGGAATTCCACGACCGTTATCTTCAACAGTTACAGATCCGTCTTCATTAATTGCTACTCCAATGGTATCGCAATGACCTCCCATGGCCTCGTCAATAGAGTTGTCTACAACTTCGTAAACTAAGTGGTGCAACCCTCTTACACCTACATCTCCGATGTACATCGATGGACGCATTCTTACGTGCTCCATTCCTTCTAATGCTTGTATACTATCCGCCGAATAATTGTTCTTCTTGATTTCTTCGCTCATAAAAATTTACTCTAAAAATGTATTTTTTGTCTAACACGCAAATATATAAAATAGGGAATGATATACTAGTAGCATTAGCACTTTTAAAGGTGAAGTTATCAACATTTTGTTGATTTATTGTGGATATATTTTCACTCCAGTTCCGAAGTGATTGGAGTAGTCAATTTTACCAAAATCAAAGCGGACACCCTCTGCAATATCTTGTCTCAAAAGTAAAGCACCATCGGCATCCAAATAATCTAAAAGAGAAGCGATTTGACATAATCCAGAAATCCCTACAGTAGATTCTGTCATGCAGCCCGCCATCAATAACAAGCCTTTTGCTTTGGCATTTTCTATCATTCGAAGTGCTGGAGTAATGCCACCACATTTCATTAACTTGATATTAATTCCATGAAACAACAAGGAGCACAAATCTACATCTTCTTCGCGCTGACAACTCTCATCCGCTATAATTGGCAAAACCGATTTCGATTTTACGATTTTCATTCCTTCAATATCTTCCGCTTGGAGTGGTTGTTCAATAAATTCTACATTGAGATCTTTTAATATTTTAGCATTCTCAATCGTTTGCTCTACTGTCCATGCACAATTGGCATCGATTCTAAAAACAGCATCGGTGATTTCACGTAATTTTTTTACTATTTCAATATCATCGGGCATTCCCAATTTTATTTTATAAATCGGCCACGGTTTTTCGATAATTTTCTGTTGCATCATCGCCAAAGAATCAATTGCGATTGTATAGGAAGTCAAAGGTGTTTTGGCATTTTCCTCAGACCAATAACTACGCAGAGTTTTTGAATTTTTTCGAGCGTAAAAATCCCAATAGGCAATATCAACAGCACATAACGCAAAATAATCGTCTGGAATTAGTTGGGAGAGTTGTTGCCAAAGTTCCGTTGGATGGAGTAAAGAACTTGCTTCGACAATTGGTTTTACTTTTAATAAACTTCCCGTCAGTCGCTCTTGAGTACTGTGATAATAGGGATTGGCAGTTGCTTCACCATAGCCAGAATCAATTCCATCTGAAATACAAACGACAACTGTTTTTTGAATGTTTACCGTGTAACGAGAAATCGTAAACGGATGCTGTAAAGGTAAGTCGAAGAATTGGAAGGAAAGTGTGATTCTCATAAATTCATTTGATTTAAAACTAAACACGAATTTAGCTCATTGGATTTATTTATTTGGTATTCGCTGATTTTCAATTCACGAATTTACACGAATTAATTAGTGCTAATTAGTGAAATTCGTGTTTAAAATAAAAAAAAGCGCTGACCGAAATCAACGCTTCAAAAATGTAAACCAAACTAAACCAAAACATTTTTAAATTTTCTATGTTTTTATATAGGCATCATCGTGCACATTTGCCACTGCTCTACCCGATGGATCATTCATGTTTTTAAAGGCTTCGTCCCATTCTAGTGCAATTTTAGTGCTACACGCCACACTGGCTTCTTGAGGCACACTTAAAGCTGCCGCATCACTTGGAAAATGATCTGTAAAGATAGAACGGTAATAATACTCCTCTTTAGAAGTTGGCGTTTGAATCGGAAACTTATATTTCGCATTGGCCAATTGTTCGTCCGATACTTCTATGGCTACAACTTCTTTTAAAGTATCAATCCAACTATAGCCTACACCATCACTAAATTGTTCTTTTTGTCTCCAGGCAACACTTGCAGGCAACATGTCTTCAAAAGCTTTTCGAAGCACCCATTTTTCCATGCGCTCCCCATTAATCATTTTATCTTGTGGGTTGATGCGCATAGCCACATCCATAAATTCTTTATCTAAAAAAGGCACACGCCCTTCAATTCCCCAAGCCGCTAAACTTTTGTTGGCTCGTAGGCAATCGTACATATGCAATTTGCTTAATTTACGTACATTTTCTTCATGAAATTCTTTGGCATTGGGTGCTTTATGAAAATACAAATAACCTCCAAATAATTCATCCGCTCCTTCCCCTGATAACACCATTTTTATCCCCATTGATTTGATGACACGTGCCATTAAATACATGGGTGTTGATGCTCTAATCGTCGTCACATCGTACGTCTCGATATTGTAAATCACATCGCGAACAGCGTCCAAACCTTCTTGAATCGTGAATTTTATTTCGTGATGAATAGTTCCCAAATGATCGGCTACTTTTTTTGCTGCAGCCAAATCAGGCGAACCTTCTAAACCTACTGCAAAAGAATGCAATTGCGGATACCATGCATCCACTGTATCACCCGATTCGATGCGTTTTTGGGCATATTTTTTAGCCACTGCAGAAGTAATCGAAGAATCTAAACCTCCGGAAAGCAATACGCCATAAGGCACATCACTCATCAATTGACGATGAACTGCGGCTTCTAAAGCTACTTTTATGGCTTGAATACTGGTTTCATTATCTTTCACCGCATCATAGTCCGTCCATTCTCTTTTGTACCATTGCACGAATTCACCGTCTTTGCTCGACATATAATGTCCGGGCGGGAACAATTCAATTTTGGTACAATAGCCTTCTAAAGCTTTCAATTCGGAAGCCACATAAAAAGTTCCGTTTTGATCCCAACCAATATAGAGTGGAATAATTCCCATATGATCGCGAGCGATAAAGTATTCGTCTTTGGCTGCATCGTATAAAGCAAAACCAAAAATACCATTCATTTCATCTATAAAATGAATACCTTTCTCTTGGTATAATGCTAAGATTACTTCACAATCGCTTTCTGTTTGAAAGTTATATTTTCCTTCAAATTGTTTGCGTAATGCTCTATGATTGTATATTTCACCATTTGCCGCGAGAATTAATTGTTTGTCTTCACTAAAAAGCGGTTGTTTCCCGGAAGCTGGATCAACAATAGCCAAACGTTCGTGCGCTAAAATAGCTTTGTCATTGCTATAAATTCCGCTCCAATCTGGACCTCGATGCCGAATAATTTTCGCCATTTCTAAGACTTGTGGTCGTAACGTTTCTGATTTTTGTTTGAGATCGAAGGCACATACTATTCCGCACATAATTGAATATATTTATTATAAATGTGGAGCAAATATGTAAATACAATTACAAATGACAAACGTATTTGAGTTAAATGATTTATTATTATAACTAAATATCTAAAAAAAAGACAAATATGAAACTTTATATAAAATAATTATTCTTTTTTTGTACAATTTCGTAAGATTATCATTGAATATATTTAAGATATTTACTCTTTAAATTATTTAAATCATTAGGAATATAAAAAGTGAATTTTCTATATATGAAAACAGAACTCTATATTTGTACTAAGTACTTTAATTATACCAAACTATTTTATGAGCAATGAATCCATTTCAATAAAAGACAACTCAAATATTCAAAGATTGGATTGGATAGATC
This sequence comes from Flavobacteriaceae bacterium, assembly GCA_947461795.1. Classification (GTDB taxonomy): domain Bacteria; phylum Bacteroidota; class Bacteroidia; order Flavobacteriales; family Flavobacteriaceae; genus Flavobacterium. The sequence continues at coordinate 3,939 of CANHMG010000097.1, forward strand.
AAGTGAAAGGTTTTACCATATTCTTAGTAGTTTACGGTCATAATTTTCCAATTTGTGAAAAATATATTTATAGTTTTCACATGCCTTTATTTATAATGATAGCGGGCTTTTTTCACCCGGTTATTTCAACTTTTGATAGTATTAAAAAGAGATTTCAATCGATTATAATTCCCTATTTTATTTGGAGTTTTTGCTTGTACTTATTTTGGTTTTTTCTATCTCGGAATTATGGAGATAGCGCGAAATTAAACTTATCAACAGTCAAAAATTTTATTGGTGTTTTTTATGCACAAGGTGATAGAGAATATATGGATTGGTGCATCCCTGTTTGGTTTTTACCTGCGATTTTCTGTACATTTTTATTATTTCATTTTATTAAGAAAATAAAAAACACTACTCTACTCTCTATTGTTTTAATGATAGTCCCATTGATAGGTTTTGCATATATTCGGATGTTTAATTTTATTTTACCATGGAGCATCAACATTGCAATGGTGGCATTGATCTTTTATTCTTTTGGTTTTTATCTTTTTGAAAAAATCTCAAAGGTTTCCAAAAAAAACGCCATTATTATTCTAATCTTTATGGGATTATACAATTTACTTTTCTACAACTACAATATCAAAATTGATATGTATAGAGCGCATTATGGAAACGAATTGTACTTTATTTTCAATGGAATTTCGGGAAGTTTGTTTGTTCTATTTTTTTTTAAAACATTTCCTGTTTTTAAGTTTTTAGAATTAATTGGTAAATTCTCACTGACCATACTAGCTATACAACTAGTTGTAATGACTTTTATCAAATTTGTATTAATGATACTTTTTCATCAAACTGAATTTCATTTTACTGAATTGGAGCGATTCTTCTATTCAATCCTTCAAATTCTATTAATGATTCCTGGATTTTTCTTTATCAACAAATACATCCCAATATTAAATGGAGGTTATAAAAAAATATAAAACTCAACTATTATTTCATTTATTATTAAATTTTGTTTTTGCTGCATTTGTCACTTTTGCTTCCTTTGTTCATATTCCATTAATTGGGTATTCAGACCATCTTTTGTACTTATTGCAATTTATACTGATACAATTTTCAGTTTTTGGTTTTCTTTATTTTTTAAGTATTAATAGGCTACTTTTTAGATTTGTTTTCCCAATTTTATTTATTGTTTTTGTGACTGCATCCTATTGGGTTTATGTTCAAGACATTGCTATTACTAAAAACATTATACAGGTTTCATTAGAAACAAAATCTGATATTATTTCTGATTTAATTACTTTACCCTATTTACTTTTTCTATTTTTTGCGCTGCTTTTTGCTCTGCTTATATTTCATTTCCATTCTAAAATCAAAATTAACCAATTAAAATCTCCATTGATCTATTTTGCAATAGTTGGGGTACTACTATATCCAACTATTGAGTTTGTAAGAATGGGCATTTTTAACAGACGTTTACCTTTCAATTTAGTTGAATCTACAAAAGAATATTTCGATCAAAACCAATTATTATTAAAACCAATTCCAAAGTCATTAAAAGCTACTACTGATAGTTTAAGTATCGTTTTTATTCTAGGTGAAAGTGTCAGAGCGGATCATTTACAACTCAATGGATATTCTAGAAATACAAATCCATTTTTGTCCAAAAGAAAAAATTTAATTAGCTTTTCAAACACTTATACACCTAATACTTGTACTGCTTTAAGTGTTCCTCAAATTTTAACTGACGCCTCGCTTTTTGATGATTATAGTAATCCAAAATATTCTTTAATAGAAATATTAAATCATGCCAACATAGCAACAAATTGGATTGGCAATCAAACTCCTGAGAATAGTTATGAAATCTTTATAAAACAATCAATATTTCATACTATTATTGATCCTAGGCATAATGAATTGAGTTTTCAAAAAGATTATGATGACCAGTTGCTTCCACTTTTTAAAACGGTATTTAATCCTTCAAAAAATCAATTTACAACACTTCACATGATGGGAAGTCACTGGTGGTATGAAACAAGATATCCGGAATCTTTTAGAAAATTTATACCTGTTATTAAAAGCAAGCATATTCCTTCTAATTCTAAACAAGAAATGATAAATTCGTATGATAACACCTTACTCTATCTAGATTATTTCATCAACGAAACTATAAAACAGGTTGAGAAAAAAAATTCAAATACACTCTTGATTTACCTTTCCGATCATGGAGAATCACTTGGTGAAAACGGATTATGGCTCCATGCACAATCAGGTAAAGAATTGATGAATCCAGCACTACTTTTTTGGTATTCAGATCAATTCAATAAAATGTATCCCGACGTCGTTTATAAGTTGAAAGCCAATCAAAACAAGACCATTGATTTAGACTTCTTTTACCATACTATTTTAGACTTGTACAAGATAGAAGGAATAGCATACAAAAAAAACAAGCTGATTTATCAATAATGCCTGCTGCAACAATAGAAAGTTAATTGGCACAAAACTGATTGGTCGTACTTATGTAAAAGCTAGAATTGACTTTTGCTTAGCCATATAAATTGAGAAAATACAATCACAGCTATTCCACTATATTGATTTTATAGCACGTATTATGGATTTCAAATTCAAACCCAACCGATTTCCCCAACAACTGATTTCCTAATGGCGATTGAAGTGAAACCGCAATAATCGTTTTTTCTTCAACAGTAATCTTCGGCAATGCTGTTGAAACATACAATAGCATTCCGTTGGCTTGTACCAAGCTGCCCAAACCGATTTTAGTTGAATCAGCACTTGGATTGATTTTATCTAATATTCCTTTTTGTTCGAGAAACTCAGCAATTTTATGGTTTAATTTTTCTTGTTCGATATGCATCATCGACAAGGCCGTTTCGTGTTTGTCGCCTGCAGATCCTTTTGCATCATTTTTAGCGTCTTCAGTAAGTGCAGTAATTCTATCGCGAAACACATCAATTTTGTCTTGAAGTAATTGGGAATAATGTTGGTGGATTTTTTGTTTTAGTGTCATCTATATAAGAAGTCTGGCAAGGTTTGAAACTTTACCTGACTTTAAAAGTTAATTTAAAAATCAAATTTATAATTCGCACCCAACATTACTTGAAACGATTGTACAGGATAATTCAACCATTTTTCATACGCTTGATTTCCGATATTATTCAATCGTAGAAAACCACTTAAACGTTCATTGTATTTATAACCCACATGCACATTGGCGTCGAAATAACTCTTCACAGTTTTAATACCAGCTGTTGGCACATCTAAATTAATTTGCTTGTCTTTTCTATCGCCTACAAAAAACAAATTCGCCCCTGCAAACCATTTAGAAGTTATCGTCGCATCAATATTGGCTCCGAGTTGAAACTGTGGTAAATTCCATGCTTCCTTTTCATTTTCTTGAGAATACGTATTGAATGTCGCATTGACTCCCACCGCAATATTTTTTGTAAAATCAGCTTTCAATTCACCAAACAATCGAAAGGTTCTTACTGTGTCATAGGTTAATCCAAATGAATTCCCGTATTGATACATTTCTTGTATTACTATCGATTCATTATAATTATTGGCGATAAAAAGTGCTTTGTTCTTTTCATTGATGACAGAACCACGAACGGTATAACTCACACTATTCGCCAATTTTCCTTTCAATCCAGCGTATACATCAAATTGTCGGTCAGTTGGTGCAATGGGTAAAGTTGGAGAAACGAATGGGTTTTCATTCGTGAAATCTCTATAGGAATTCTGCTGCAAATCGCCATCAATTCCTAAATAAAATATCATAAAATCGCCTACAACTTTCAAGGAAGCATTCGCTTTTGGATATACAAACAATTTGTTTTTACTGTTCTCGCTATCCATTCCTAAAACTACTCCAGCGCCTATTTCGAAAGACCAGTCATCTTTATTCATAGCAAAACTAGGATGAACTCCTAAGTTAGTATAACCGTATTTAAATTTAAAAGAATCCGTAAACGAGCCACTCAGATGATCGAAAGTCACGGCTGTCTTTATTTCTTTTCGAAACATTTCAAAAGATAAAGTTGGATTGACAACAAATCGATTTTCTGATGAGCCATAACCATCCCAAAACCGGTTATATTTTAAACTCATTGTTTTAAAAATACTTTCTTTGAAACTTATTTTTCCACCCAAATTGAAATTGTGATAGGATTGCATTTTATCAATATGGTTCACAGCAATTTCTCTATCTGCTGGGGTTAATGTCGATCCAAAATCTTCAGGCAAACCATACCAATAATACTTTTGAATTTGATACCCCAAATCTCCTGTCCAAGAAAATTTTTCCTTTTTACTTCCGTAAGTTAAATCAAGAGATCCATTCC
>CANHMG010000098.1 GCA_947461795.1 Flavobacteriaceae bacterium
GGTTCCAGGAAAAGCCATTCTTTGGTCCTATCTCTTTGCATCTATTGGTGATTTTTCGAGTGGATTTATTTCGCATCGCTTGGCATCTCGAAAAAAAACCATGTTCCTGATGATGAGCTTTACACTTTTAGGCGTAATTCTTTTGCTTTTTAGTGGGCCTAAATCTGAAAACATGTATTATTTTTATTGTGCTTGGATTGGACTAGGAACTGGTTTTTGGGCTATGTTTGTTACCGTAGCTGCCGAACAATTCGGGACGAATATAAGAAGTACAGCCGCCACTACAATTCCAAATATGGTGCGTGGTATGTTGCCTGTAATGTTATTAGGTTTTGACGCTTTGAAAAAAAATAACAGCGTAATTATTTCAGCAGCTGTTGTTGGTTTTGTAGTTTTTGGTATTGGATTCTATGCCATTTATACCATTACAGAGACTCACAATACCGATATGGATTTTGTGGAATAATTTAAAATAGATTGTTAGATTATTGGGCTGTTGGACTGAATAGAAAAACTTTTTTCCAAAAATCTGACAATCTAAAAATCCAATAATCCAGTTCCCTAGCCCCGATAGAAGCGGAAATCCTTTTTTGTTTTTCAGCGAAAGCCCATATGCTGTGCTAAGGGTAAAAAAAAACAAAAAAGATTGTAGCAAATAGCGGGAATTAGCTCCTAAAAATCCTACATAACAATTCGTTTTTCCTAAATCCTATTTCCTATCTTTGTGCTTCAAAAAATGTCGCTATGGAAAGTGTTTTAGACAATACCTTACCCATTGGAAAGCCTAAGTGGCTGAAAGTTAAACTACCAATTGGTCAAAAATATACCGAACTTCGAGGCTTAGTAGATAAGTATCAACTTAACACGATTTGTACTTCTGGTAGTTGCCCGAATATGGGTGAATGTTGGGGTGAAGGAACGGCAACGTTTATGATTTTAGGGAATATTTGTACTCGCTCTTGTGGATTTTGTGGCGTGAAGACAGGTCGCCCAGAAACTGTAGATTGGGATGAACCTGAAAAAGTAGCACGTTCTATTAAAATCATGAACATTAAGCATGCGGTAATTACGAGTGTTGATCGTGATGATTTGAAAGATGGCGGTTCGATAATATGGATTGAGACCGTAAAAGCGATACGAAGAATGAATCCAGAAACCACCTTAGAAACATTGATTCCCGATTTTCAAGGCAACGAAAGACATTTAGACCGCATCGTAGAAGCCAATCCTGAAGTGGTTTCACATAATGTAGAAACGGTACGACGATTAACTCGTGAAGTTCGAATTCAAGCGAAATACGATCGTAGTTTGGAAGTGTTGCGGTATTTGAAAGAAAAAGGAATCAACAGAACCAAATCTGGAATCATGCTAGGATTAGGCGAAACAGAAGAAGAAGTTATTCAAACGATGCAAGATCTTCGAAATGCCAATGTGGATATAGTTACAATCGGTCAATATTTGCAACCCAGTAAAAAACACTTGCCTGTTAAAGAGTTTATCCATCCTGAACAATTTGAAAAATATCAAAAATTAGGATTGGAAATGGGATTCCGTCATGTAGAAAGTGGTGCTTTGGTGCGTTCTTCCTACAAAGCGGCGAAGCATATTTTGTAATATTGGATTACTAGATTTTTAGACAATACTACTTCTAGATTTTAAGATTAAACTCATTAAATCAGCCTCTCAGCTGCTCAGCAACTCTAAATGAAAACAAGGATCGCCATTAATGGTTTTGGAAGAATAGGTAGAAGTCTATTCCGATTGCTTTTGAATCATCCTATGATTGAAGTTGTTGCCATCAATGACATTGCCGACAATAGAACGATGTCGCATTTGATTAAGTACGACAGTATTCATGGAGTTTTACCCTATGACTGTTCGTTTGATGACACTTCGATTCTTGTAGATGGAAAACAGTATTTATTTTTTCATGAAAAGGAAATTTCGAACCTAAATTGGGGTTCTATAGGTATAGACGTGGTCATTGAATCAACGGGTAAATACAAAACTTTTGATGAAATTAATGCGCATATTCTTGTAGGTGCTAAAAAAGTAATTTTATCAGCTCCTTCTGAAGTGGATGGCATCAAAACTGTCGTTTTAGGAGTCAACGAATCCATTCTTGATGGAACTGAAAAAATCATTTCTAACGCTAGTTGCACTACAAATAATGCAGCTCCGATGCTTAAAATTATCCAGGAATTGTGTGGCATTGAACAAGCGTATATCACAACAGTTCATTCCTACACAACCGATCAGAGCTTGCATGACCAACCCCATAAAGATTTGCGTCGAGCACGCGGTGCAAGTCAATCGATTGTACCCACTACTACAGGTGCTGCCAAAGCATTGACTAAAATTTTTCCTGAGTTTGAAGGCAAAATTGGTGGAAGCGGGATTCGTGTTCCGGTACCCGATGGCTCTTTAACCGACATTACTTGTTACGTAAAAAGAGAAGTAAGTATTGCTGAAATTAATGCTGCCTTTCAACAAGCTTCTGAAAATGAATTGAAAGGAATATTAGCGTATACAGTAGATCCGATAGTTTCTGTTGATATCATCGGCAATCGAAATTCGTGTTTGTTTGATTCGCAATTAACTTCTGTAATTGACAAAATGGTAAAAGTTGTAGGTTGGTATGATAATGAAATTGGGTATTCTTCAAGAATAATTGATTTAATACTTTTTACTTCTTACAAATAATTACTTACATTTAAACCCTTGAAAAACAATCAATATCCACTGATGAGGAATTTATTTATATCGTTATTTTTTATTAGCACTTTAGTTGTTGCACAAAAACAACCAAAGAAATCTACTAAAGTGGATAGTGTATCGTATTACTTAGAATTGTCAAACTTTAATATTAAAACTAATAATTATAAATTTTCACTCAATTTTGCACAAAAAGCGATTGATTTTGCAAATGAGCAAAAGGATGTAAAATCAGAAGCCTATTCGAATTCTTTAATAGGTGGGATTTATTTTGAATTAAAGAAATACGACGATGCCATTGAATCGTATTATAAAAGTGTCTCCTTATACAATACTCTAAAACCTTCAAGTCAACAAGCCTATTGTTATTATCAATTGGGATTATGTTTTATGGAAAAAGGAAATTATTTAGTCGCTGAAAATAATTTCGAAAAAGCCAAAACCATATTTTTAACGATTAAAATTCCAGATGCTATTGAATTATTAAATCTTCAAAAAGGTATCGTTTATAAAGCGAAAGGTCAATACCAACAGGCAATTCCTATCTTCAATCAAATTATTGCAAAACCAGATAGCAATGATATCTCTAAAACTAAAGCAGAAGCATTATACCAAATCGGAACTATTGAATTAGAGAATGATCGAAGTAATTTAGCTTTAAACTACCTTTCAAGATCCTTAATTTTAAATGCAAAAGACAAAAATATTGAACAAAAGTCTCATATTTTATTGTCTTTAAGTTTAGTCTATGAAAAATTATTAAATAGTAACAAAGCACATGATTTTTTAAAAAGACATATCGAATTGAAAGATAGTATTGCTACTTTAAATACAAAAAAATTAGGAACAGAAGATTACGCGGATTTTAAAGATAGTGAGCGATTAAAAAGAATCGAACAACTTGACAAGGAAAATAAAGAGCAACAGAAAGCGAATAAAGTGGCGAAATTGATTAGTATTCTAGCGATTGCTTTAATTTCGATATTATCATTATTGAGTTTGTCTTTGTATAAAAATAACATCATTCGAAACCAATCGAATTTATTATTAAAAGAGAAAAATAACGAATTGCTATTAGCCAAAGAGAAAGCAGAAAAAGCATCAAAAGCTAGAGCAGAATTTTTATCTACGGTGAGTCACGAACTTCGAACACCATTGAACGCTATTAATGGAATCACTCATTTATTGTTAGAAGAAAATCCAAAAGCCAGTCAGATGAATTATCTGACATCCTTAAAGTTTTCTGGAAATTATTTACTCACATTTATCAATGAAATTTTAGAAATCAATCGAATTGAATCCAATGCTATTGAGACAGAAAATTTGAATTTTAATTTAAAATTACTCTTGTCTAATATTCAAAATTCATTAAAAGAATTGGCATCTATTAACAACAATGCTTTTACAATAGAAATCGATGAAAGTATACCGGATTTTTTAATTGGAGATCCGACAAAACTATCTCAGATATTTCTTAACTTAATCAATAATGCTTTGAAATTCACCAAAAATGGAGAAGTAAAAGTGATTTTAGTTGTGAATGAAATAAACGAAGAGTTTACCTCAATTCATTTCAAAATTTTAGACACTGGTATCGGAATTCCTAAAGATAAAATCGAATCTGTTTTTGATAGTTTTTCTCAAGGATCTATAGAAATCAATAGAAAATACGGCGGGACAGGTTTAGGATTAACCATTGTCAAAAAATTAGTAGACATTCTTGGAGGAAAAATTAAACTTGAAAGTGAAGTGGGGAAAGGATCGTCATTTTCTTTTGATTTGAGTTTCAAAATTGGCAACGATGAGCAAGTTTTAGTGGAGCAAATTAACGAGCAAAATTTATCAATTCTGAATGACAAAAAAGTGCTTTTGATTGAAGACAATAAAATCAATCAAATGATTACCAAAAGAATGGTAGAAAATAAAGGAATGATTTGCGAAGTAATTGATAATGGTGAAGATGCGATTGAAGCAGTGAAAAACAATGTCTATGACTTGGTTTTAATGGATGTACATTTACCAGGAATCAATGGTACAATTGCAACTCAATCGATTCGGACTTTTGATAAAAAGACAAGAATTATTGCTTTAACAGCTATTTCTTTGAATGAAAATAGAGAAATGTTATTGTCGTATGGTATGAATGATGTGATCACTAAACCGTTTGATCCGAATGAATTTTATAGAATTATAGCTAATAATTTAGCCCAAACTATTTAATAGTTTTTAATTAATTCTTTAATCAAAATACGCACGTAAGGTTCAGCTTTTTTTGCGGCTTCTAAAACCTCATCGTGGCTCACCGTCTCTATATTTTCCTCATTACCCATATCAGTAATTACTGACATTCCGAAGATTTCAATATCCATATGACGTGCAACAATTACTTCAGGAACTGTAGACATTCCCACACAATCTGCTCCTAATATTTTTACCATACGGTATTCAGAAATTGTTTCAAAAGTAGGCCCTTGCAATCCTAAATATACACCATCATGCACAACTATATCTTTAGATTTTGCAATTTCTTTAGCTTTTTTAATCATTTTCAAGCTATACGGTTCACTCATATTTAAGAAACGTGGACCGAATCGATCTTCATTTTTTCCGTTCAATGGATGTTCAGGAAACATATTAATATGATCTTTTATCAAAACAATAGAACCAACTTCATAGGCATCATTGACACCACCGGAAGCATTCGATACTATTAATTTATCAACTCCTAGATATTTCATTACACGAACAGGAAACGTTACTTCCTTCATCGAATATCCTTCATAATAATGAAAACGCCCTTGCATGGCAACTACTTTCTTTGAACCTACAGTTCCAAAAACCAAAGCTCCTTTATGTCCTTGAACTGTTGAAACAGGGAAATTTGGGATAGAAGAATATGGCAAAGTAAATTCAATTTGAATATCGTCTGTAAAACTTCCTAAACCAGAACCTAAAATTACCCCGTATTCTGGAGTAAAATTAGTTACTGATTGTATATAACTTACTGTTTCTTGAACTTGTTCCCACATAAAATATTATTTATTGAAATATTTAATTAAAAATTTTCATACCATGTCCAATCTCTGACATCTTCTTTAGTCTTTCTAATTGCTAGTACAGTACCGTTTAAACCAAGCTCTACATCACTTTTTAATACTTTATCTGAGATGAGTTCATAACGGCTTCTACTCGGAACAATTTTACTTAGTAATTTTAAAGGAAGTACAAACAAAGCCTCTTTAATTCTAACATTTAATGTTTTGCTAGTAGAAGCATATTTTACAGAGTCTAAAAACTCATAACAAGGATAATTTAATATATAACGAAATAATTTATTTTGACTTGGCATATCCATATCATGAAAAGCAATCACGCCACCAACTTCTAACATTCTATTGACATAGAAAAAATCAACCATTACATGGTCAAAAGTGTGCCAACCATCGATAAAAGCAAAGTCATATTTCTTATTTTTCTCAAGTAATTGAGGCAACGCAAGTTCAGATAATTTCTCTATAAGTTCAAAAGAGGTAAAACCAGCTCTTTTCAAATTCAAGATACCGATGTTTTTCCAATCTCTATGAAAAGCATCAATAATAGTATGGTGATAACCCTCATTTTGTGAACTAGCAGCACAAATATAAAGAGAGGAAACTCCGTAAGCACAGCCTATTTCAAGAGTGTTTTTAAATTTATTATCTAAGACGATTTTTTGCAAAAATTCTCCATCTCTTTGTGAAACACCTGAATGCAATGGAATTTCATTTAATGCTTCATCTTGAACTATTTGCTTTTCAAACAAATCCTCTACAAACTTATTATTGACCATATCTTATTTATTTTGTTATTTTAATGCTTCAAAAGTAGAGAAATAAACCAAATAAAAAATTAAATCGCTAATTTTAAAATAGAAAAATTGATTTTTCTTTAACATTATTCGCCTCTCCGAATATTTACACATTTTATTAGGATGCTTTATGAGTAATTAGTTACTTAACATTTTAAAAAGTACTAAATTCCATAATCTTAGTATAACGAATAGTTATTTTGCAGTATAGCTTTTTACAAAATTTAATATAACTGCATCAAAATCAACATTATCTGTTAATAATTTAGTTTTTATAGGTAGATAAAAAAGTGATTCTTTTTGAATAAAATCTTTCAATCTTACAAAATCTTTTTCTGTTGTAATAATGCATTTATTTCCAGCTCGATTTTTAATTGTATTAATATCCTTATCAGTAAAATGATGATGATCAGGAAACTTCATGATGTCATCGTTTTCATTTTTCAGATATTTAAAAAAAGGCTCTGGCTTTGCGATGCCTGCGATTAATAATTTTGGCTTCAACTTTATTTCAGTAACAGATTTGACAGAATCTAAAGAATAAACAGAATCATCATAGGAAATAGTACTAAAAAATAATGGCTTATCAATTCTTAGTTTTTTTCGAACTCTAATCTTATCTGATTCAGAAAGTGATGCCGGACACTTGGTAACTATTATTACATCTGCTCTGTTTGCTCCACCTTTATTTTCTCTTAAATTTCCAGTAGGAAGCATCCAATCATCGCAATACAATTCATCGTAAGTAGTCAACAATATATACAAACCCGCTTTAACTTTCCGATGTTGAAAAGCATCATCTAGAACAATAACTTTAGGTTTGTTTTTTAAGGAAAGTAGTTGTTCAATTCCATTTTTTCGATTAGCATCCACAGCAACTTGAATAGTAGGAAATTTTAAATGCATTTGAAAAGGTTCATCACCAAGAGTTGTGGCATCGTCTTTATCTCCTGCTAAAATGAATCCCTTTGATTTTCGTTTATAACCACGACTTAATGTCGCAACCGAATAATGTTCGGATAACAATCGTAATAAATATTCTATCTGTGGTGTTTTTCCAGTGCCTCCAACCGTTAAATTACCTACAGCAATTATAGGAATATCAAAAGAATAGGATTTTAATATTCCTTTATCAAAAAGGAAATTACGAAATTGAGTTATCCAGCCATAAAGTAAGGCAAAAGGAAATAGTATTTTTCTCAAAAAAATCATAGCACGAAAGTAGCGTTTTTTTATCTTTGAAAGAAAATAATTATCGAAACAACTACTTTATGAAGCTTCATTTTTCAACATTTCTAATCTTTTTTTTATTGTTATCGAAAGTTGTTTTCGCTCAAGAGAGTGACAATGCTGCCCTTTTAAAAGTTATTTTTACAAAGTATTATGCCAATGAAAAGGTCATTGCTAAAAATCGATTGCAATTGTTGAGTTTTTA
>CANHMG010000099.1 GCA_947461795.1 Flavobacteriaceae bacterium
ATCAATAAAGACGATAATGAAACGATAGTGGCACCAATGAGATAAGGTTTCAAAAAACGAGTAAACGAAATGCCCGAGCTTAAAATAGCAATAATTTCGGTATTGTTCGCCAATTTCGATGTAAACCAAATGACCGATAAAAATAAAAATATAGGGAATAAAAGATTCGCAAAATAAACAACAAAATCATAATAATAAATGGCAATATCTTTAAAAGGAACTTTATGCTCTATCATTCGATTCACTTTCTCAGAAACGTCAATCACGATTCCAATTGGGATAAACATCAAAAGCATCCCTATAAAAGTAACGAGGTATCTTTTGAGAATGTATTTGTCTATTATTGAAAGCATCATTGATTTGTCGGTTGTTGGTTGTTGGATGAATTTAAGTAGACTCACAACAGTTAACTATCACTGTTTTTTATAATCTTTGACTCATTTGTTTCACCATCATTTCTTTCCAAGATCTGAAATCTCCGGCTAAGATATGTTTTCTTGCTTCACGAACCAACCACATATAAAATCCCAAATTGTGAATGGTAGCAATTTGTTTTCCCAAATATTCATTGGCTGCAAACAAATGTCGCAAATAAGCTTTGGTATATTCGGTATCCACGAAGGTCATTCCCATTTCATCTAAGGGAGAAAAATCGTCTTCCCATTTCTTATTTTTAATATTGATTGTTCCATGAGCGGTAAATAACATTCCGTTTCGCGCATTACGAGTAGGCATCACACAATCGAACATATCTACCCCTAACGCTATGTTTTCTAAAATATTGATGGGTGTTCCCACTCCCATCAAATACCTTGGTTTGTCTTCGGGTAATATATCACAAACGATTTCTGTCATGGCATACATTTCTTCAGCAGGTTCGCCCACAGATAATCCACCGATGGCGTTGCCTTGTTGACCGGAATTGGCAATATATTCCGCCGATTGCATTCGTAAATCTTTGTAGGTACTTCCTTGTACAATCGGAAAAAAAGTTTGTTCAAAACCGTATTTAAAAGGAAGTTTTTCCAAATGATGGATACAACGATCCAACCAACGATGTGTCATGTGCATCGAACGTTGGGCATAGCGATAATCGCACGGATAAGGTGTACATTCATCAAAAGCCATAATGATATCGGCTCCAATGGTACGTTGAATTTCCATGACATTCTCCGGCGTAAACACATGATAGGATCCGTCGATATGCGATTTAAATTTTACGCCTTCTTCTTTGATTTTTCTATTAGCAGACAAGGAATAGACTTGATAACCACCAGAATCGGTTAATATATTTCGGTCCCAATTCATAAATTTATGCAATCCACCGGCTTTTTCCAAAATTTCCGTTCCTGGACGCAAATACAAATGGTACGTATTTCCTAAAATAATATCGGGATTAATTTCTTCTTTCAATTCCCGTTGATGCACTCCTTTCACAGATGCTACCGTTCCAACAGGCATGAATATCGGGGTTTCTATCACGCCGTGATCTGTCGTGATGGTTCCAGCTCGAGCTTTCGATTGGGAATCTCTTTGTAGTAAGTCAAACTTCATAGTGCATTTTTGAGTCGGCAAAGATAGAAATTAGATTGTAAGATTATAGGATTTTAAGATTTTGAAATCAATCTAAAATTGCGCATTCGTTTCCTAAAATCATAAAGTCGAAAAATCTTACAGTCTTACAATCCAAATTATGGCGTGACCACAAGGGTCGGGCTGTACGCTGCTAGTCCTCGCTTTGCTGCGGGCTAACCGCTGCCATCCCTCACGCAGTCTATCCTAAATTGAGTATTTGCTTTTCAATAGGAAAACCTTAATAACTATTCAAAAAAACTTTTGTCACTCGCCTAAATTAGATTTACTTTTGAGCGATACTAATCTATTTTACAAAACATGTCTAACACACAACAACTAAACGATTTAACCATTCAAGTTCGAAGAGACATTCTTCGCATGGTACACGCCGTAAATTCTGGCCATCCTGGAGGTTCCTTGGGTTGCACCGAATTCCTTGTAACCCTCTACCAAAACATCATGCAACGCAAACCTGGTTTTGATATGGATGGAATGGGAGAGGATTTATTTTTCTTATCCAACGGACACATCTCTCCTGTTTTTTATAGCGTTTTGGCGCGTTCAGGTTATTTTCCAGTTTCGGAATTGGCAACTTTTCGTTTAATTAATTCTCGTTTACAAGGACATCCAACGACGCATGATCATTTACCAGGAGTACGCATAGCCTCAGGTTCACTTGGACAAGGAATGTCTGTGGCTATTGGAGCTGCTCAAGCTAAAAAATTAAATAACGATGCTCATTTAGTATATAGCCTTCATGGGGATGGCGAATTGCAAGAAGGACAAAATTGGGAAGCCATCATGTATGCTTCAGCAAAAAAAGTAGACAACCTGATTTCGACTATTGATTTGAATGGAAAACAAATAGACGGAACAACCGATCACGTTTTAGCAATGGGAAGTATCAAAGCTAAATTCGAAGCTTTTGATTGGGAAGTTTTAGAAATTAAAGAAGGCAACAACATCGAGGCAATTATTGCTGGAATGAACGAAGCCAAATCGAAAACTGGAAAAGGAAAACCTGTTTGTGTTTTACTACATACCGAAATGGGGAATGGCGTTGACTTTATGATGTACAGTCATGCTTGGCACGGTAAAGCACCCAACAATGATCAGTTAGCGACTGCATTAGCCCAAAATCCGGAAACAATAGGAGATTATTAAAAAAGCAAAAAGCTTTATGCAGTAAGCTTTATGCCTATTGCCTATTGTCTATTGCCTATAGCAACAGAAAAATGAAAAAATACACCAATACAGGAAGTAAAGATACGCGCTCAGGTTTCGGAGCTGGAATGACCGAATTAGGTCAAAAAAATGAAAACGTTGTCGCCTTATGTGCGGATTTAATAGGTTCTTTAAAATTGGATGAATTCATCAAAAATCATCCAGAACGATTTTTTCAAATCGGTATCGCAGAAGCCAACATGATTGGTATTGCTGCTGGTTTAACTATCGGAGGGAAAATTCCATTTACTGGAACGTTCGCTAATTTTTCTACAGGAAGAGTGTACGATCAAATCCGACAATCGGTGGCCTATTCAGACAAGAATGTAAAAATTTGTGCCTCTCATGCTGGATTAACATTAGGAGAAGATGGCGCCACGCATCAAATTCTTGAAGATATCGGATTGATGAAAATGTTGCCTGGAATGACCGTGATTAATACCTGCGATTACAATCAAACTAAAGCCGCAACGATAGCGATTGCAGACCATCATGGTCCTGTTTACTTGCGTTTTGGCAGACCTGTAGTGGCTAATTTCACTCCAGAAAACGGAAAATTTGAAATTGGAAAAGCAGTACTTTTAAATGAAGGAACTGACGTTACGATAGTGGCAACTGGACATTTGGTTTGGGAAGCATTGATCGCAGCCGAAGCTTTAGAGGAAAAAGGAATTTCTGCCGAAGTCATCAATATTCATACGATAAAACCTTTGGATGAAGAAGCTATTTTGAAATCATTAGCAAAAACCAAATGCATCGTAACGGCTGAAGAACATAATGTAATTGGTGGTTTGGGAGAAAGTGTTGCTAGAGTTTTAGCTTTACACAATCCATCACCACAAGAGTTTGTAGCGGTTCAAGACAGTTTTGGTGAATCGGGTACTCCAGAACAATTGATGGAGAAATACCAATTGAACCATCAAGCTATTGTTAGAGCTGTTGAAAAAGTGATAAAGAGAAAATAATAGCCTTTTATGCTACAATAAAAAATCCCATTCTTAAAGTAGAATGGGATTTTTTATTTTAAATTTATTGATAAGGCGGGAAGCACGTTGGATCTAAATGTCTTCTCAATCGTGTTGGGTCTGTAAAATCTGATTCTAAAGGCGTCGGTAGACCAGTAACTTCATCAATAGGTCCTGTGAATTTTCTTGGGATTCCTTGTCTCTCATCGATATATAGCGTAGCTGGATCATCAATTGCAGCACCATTATATGGATAGTACCCATTTGAAGTCTTTACTCCATTAATAATAATATCCGGCCTTTTAATTTCAGTTAATGTAAAATAACCATCACCATCATCTTCTACGTCATACAGATTCTGAATGCCATCGCCATCCGTATCGTCATTGGTAAAATCAAGATCTCCAATTAAATCTTCATTATTAGACAAAATACCGTCTTGATCTTGATCCAAGAATTTAACTTCATTTAATTTAAAACTATAAACTAAGGGAGAATAAGACGGAATTCCGGGTCTTACGATATTATAATAACCCAAGCCAGATGGGATAAAAATAATTCCAGCACCAAATTCAGTAAAAGAAATAGGTTCTCCAGAAACGACATGCTTATTTCCAGTTTTAAACAAAGGAAAAATCTCTGTCCATCCTCTAATTGTGCCATCTAATCTAATGTAATCTTCTGGAAATAATACGTTTGTAAATTGAGATGTATTTAATGTTGTAACATCTGTCGTTAATTGAACATTATCTGGACCTAAAACAGGATTTCCATTTTTATCTACTACTAGTTCTTGTGTAGTTTTATAATACAAATAGCTACCTTTATAAGAACAAAAAACCCCATCAACCCTTGTAGGTGCTATACCGTCAACATTGTCTGCCTTTAATTTAATATAATAAATTTCATAGGTAATATCATCTAATGCAACTTCTTTGACAAGCAATTTAGGAAAGGTTTCACTATTTAAAAGTGTCATCATTGAAGGATGAACATCCGTTTCAGTTATTTTTGAAATAGTAACATCTTGATTGTCATCTACAACAAGATAATGAGTATTTAAATAATCTTCAATTATCGCAATATCAGCTGCATATTGAACTGCAAAATCGCGAATTGGAATTGTAGAATCACTGCTAGATTTATCGCATGAAAATAATACGAAGGTAAAACTGAAAAGAATAAAATAAAACTTAAATTTGTTCATTATAGCTTAAATTAAGGAGCGCAAGATACAATTTTGATTTATTTTTGTAATTAATTTAACTTCGAATTTTGAAAAAATATGAGAGTGGATAAATATCTGTGGTGTGTACGCTATTATAAGACCCGAAACATGGTTACCGAAGCTTGCAAAAAAAATCACATTACAGTAAATGGTCAAGTTGCGAAGCCTTCTAAAGAAGTTTTTGCTACGGATCAAATAAAGTTTAGAAAAGATCAAATTACACAAACCATTACCGTTTTGGATGTTCCAGCGAATCGTGTGGGTGCTAAATTAGTGGATTTATATCGCAAGGACGAAACTCCAATGGAAGTATTCCAGCATTTAGAATTATTAAAATTATCCAAAGAGCATTACCGAAAAACCGGGGATGGCAGACCCACCAAAAAAGATCGAAGAGATTTGACCGATTTCGAAAATGAAACAGAAGAAAAATAAATACTAAAAAAACAAGTAATGCAAAACAGAATTCTAACCCATTCAGAAATTGAACATAAAATCAAACGGATTGCCTATCAAATTTATGAAACTTTTGTAAATGAAGATACCGTAGTCTTGGCTGGAATCGCTTCTAATGGCTATATTTTTGCAAAAAAAATTGCGGCCGTATTAGAAGAAATTTCTCCTTTAAAAATAGTATTGTGTGAAGTATTTATTGACAAACAAAATCCAAATTCTCCAATTACCACCTCTGTTCTACCCTCTGAATATGAGAATAAAGGGTTGGTTTTAGTAGATGATGTTTTAAATTCAGGCACCACTTTAGTGTATAGTGTAAAACATTTTTTAGAAGTACCACTTTCTAAATTTAAAACTGCTGTTTTAGTCGATCGTAATCATAAAAAATATCCTGTAAAGGCAGATTTTAAAGGACTTTCGTTAAGTACATCGCTGCAAGAACATGTGCAAGTTGTCTTTGATTCAGCGGGAGATTATGCGTATTTAAACTAATAGATTTTGTATTTCGGCTACAATTTCTTGTGGCGATTTTCCCTCTGTATTTAAAGTAAACATCGCTTGATTGTAATAAAAACTTCTTTCAAAAAGGTGTTGTGCAATAAATTCTTTCAATTCTTCAGGACTCTTATGGAATAAAAGTGGTCTCGTATCTTTTTCAGACTTAAGTCTCTGATACAAATCTTCGAGGGATGTTTTTAAATAGACAGAAATAATCCCTTCTCCATTTAAAAGTAGATGATTGTTGGCATAACAAGGAGTTCCACCACCAAGACTCAATACAAACGATTCTTCAGAAGCCATCAATTCTTTGAAAACTAAATGCTCTTTTTTTCTGAAATAAATTTCTCCTTTTGTTTCAAAAATAGCTGAAACTGACATTTGCTCCTGCTCTTCAATACATAAATCCAAATCTTTGTAAGGTAATTGTAAATTATTGGACACTAATTTCGCAATTGTCGACTTCCCTGAACCCATATAACCGAGCAAAATTAATTTCTTCATGGCAATAAATCCCTATAAATTAAGGCATTAAAAGTAAATAGTAAAAAAACCCAAATTTAAAATAAAATTGCTTTGAAAAATAAATAATAAGGCGTTATATTTGCACCCGCGTTAGAGAAAAGATATTTGACTTGATAGCTCAGTTGGTAGAGCACATCACTTTTAATGATGGGGTCCTGGGTTCGAGCCCCAGTCAGGTCACAAATTTCTTAATTTTTTCTCTAATTCTGACTTGATAGCTCAGTTGGTAGAGCACATCACTTTTAATGATGGGGTCCTGGGTTCGAGCCCCAGTCAGGTCACAAGAAGTCGTTCACAATGTGGATGACTTTTTTTTTAGGCCACGTGGAGAAATTGGTAGACTTGCCAGCTTGAGGGGCTGGTGTTCGCAAGGACGTGTGGGTTCGAATCCCATCGTGGTCACGAATGAATACGCAAAAAAGAAAAAACGCCAAGCTCGCTTGAGCGTTTTTTTGTTTTGCGTATTATCAAAGCGGAGCTTTGTGGGATGGACGCAGTCAATCCCATCGTGGTCACATTTGACACGAGCGAAGCGAACTGACGAAGTAAATTAAAAGGAGGATTGCCAGTGGCAATCAGGTAAAACAAAACGCACTTTAATACAAGTGCGTTTTTTGTTTTCAAAAAGTAGATTAAAGATTTTTTTTTCAATCCAACAAAGGCCTTGATCATATAGTAAAACAAAAAAACGCCAAGTTCACTTGAGCGTTTTTTTGTTTTGAGTATTGCTTCGCCAGTTCGCTAACGCTCGTGTCTCAAAGCGGTGTCTTTACAATAGACGTATTCAGCCTCATGAAAATCGCATTTACAACCTATTTAAGAGCTTTTAGACTTTTTCAGATAATTTTTTAGTCATTTTAAAAACACACCATTTAAAGTGCTTATGTTACGACAATCAATTAGTCAAATAAATCATGTCAAAAATAGGTCTTGATTACCACATTAGTCATGTTTGCATCTAATTCTAAGATAAATAGAAAAGAGACCACAAAAGTTAAGAAAGAGCAGTTATTTTTTAGATTAATTATATTTTAGAAGTCCGAACCAAAAAGGTAAAAGTTCCAGATACTGGTTTACTCATTTCTAAAGTAGCAATAATTCTTGCATTTAATTTATAGTTGCATTTGACTCTAAAAACAGCATTATTAGTTTCGCTTTTGATATATTTCACTTCCGTAACCTCATTATATTCTGTTTCAGAAAAACCTTCATTACTAACCACCCTTTTAGTCAAGTCGTCCAAGCTATTTTTATCTAAAGGTAATTTTAGAGAAAATTGAAAAGGGGCATCATTATCGAAATGACTCTTAATTTTATATCTTTTTAGTTCTCTATTTTTTACAATTTCAGAACTGTCTTTTGGATAAGTAAAGCACAATGACGCATTGGTAGAGGCAGAATCAAATGCTATGACGTTGGTGCTATCATTCAATGCGATAGCAGCAAAATCTAACTTACAAGGGACGTACC
>CANHMG010000100.1 GCA_947461795.1 Flavobacteriaceae bacterium
GACAAATTTTGAATAAAAGCATCTCCACCATTCAAATAACTATAGGCTAATAATCCAAGAATACTAAAAAAAACTCCAATAAATGAAGTTGAAAATGCTGAAATTGCATTTGAAAGAAAGTCTTTATTTCCTTCAATTAAATTGGAAACAATTGTTTTATTTACCCCGTAAAGGATAAAAATAACATTGAATAGTCGTAAGACAAAAACATTAGACAAGCCTGCCAAATTCATACTTATAAAATAAATTCCAATTCCAATAAAAATGAGAATGCCGTTAATTAATTCTTTAGGAAGTTTCATACTCTTAAAATTTAAAGTTATCTAATTGAAAACAAAGCATTTGAAAAGTAAATTTACAACAAAGAAATTTTATAAAGAAACAAAAGAGTATGAAAAGCTAATTACTTTTCAGGTATTGAATAGTTTGATGTTTATCTTTTTCTAATTGCTCTTTCAATAAAGAAACCGAATCAAACTTTTGTTCCGAGCGAAGATGTTTAAGGAGAGATATTTGTATTTTTTGATCATAGAGATCAGAATTAAAATCTAAAAAATAAATTTCAATAGAAATGTTTTTTCCGTCAACAGTTGGATTCATCCCTATATTCATCATTCCGTAGACTAATTTTTCTTTTATATTACTTTGAACGATGTAAACACCTTGTTTTGGAATGAGTTTATAATCTTCCTCAATTTTTATATTGGCAGTAGGAAATCCGATGGTTCTTCCTAATTGTTTTCCTTTCTGGACTTCCCCAGTTAAAAAATAGGAATATCCCAAATATTGGTTCGCAAGTTGGATGTTTCCTTCTTCTAATGCATTTCGGATTTTTGTAGAACTTACAGATGCATCTTGAATTTCTTGAACTGAAATTTGTTCTACTTCAAAGTTATATTTTTCGCCAAATTCAATAAGATCGTCAATATTTGCTGTACGGTTTCTCCCAAAACGATGGTCATAGCCAATAACAATTTTTTCTATGTTGAGACAATCAACGAGAATATTTTTTACGAATTCTTCTGCTGTAAGTCTTGAAAATTTTTTATCGAAAGGGTGAATTATTAAATTGTCAAGACCTGTTTTTTCTAATAAAATGGTTCGTTCTTCGATGGTATTTAATAATTGAATTTCAGATTGATCTTGCAAGACCATTCTAGGATGTGGGAAAAAAGTAAGGATTAAACTATCACAATTTCGGCTTTTAGCATTTTCAATAAGTCTTTCAATTATTTTTTGATGACCCATATGAACGCCGTCAAAAGTTCCAATAGTAACAATGGTTTTTCTTTTGGGAAGAAAGGATTCGATAGAATTAAAAATCTTCAATGTACAGTATTTGTAATGTTGCAAATTTATACTATCAAATGGATATTTTCCGGTTTGATTTTAAAGATTTAGATTTATTTAATAAATATTTAAAAGAAGAGATTAAAACAAAATAATTTATTAAAGAAAATTAAAAGTGAAAGGATAGTAATTGAACAACGAACAATTTAACAATAAATCGACAAAAATTGCAGTGAAAATTTTACAATAAATCGTATATTTGAAACCTATTAATCTAATTATTAAAATATATTATGAAAAAAACTCTATTTTTAATAGTAGTTCTTTTAACCATTAGCACTTCTTTTTCACAGAATTCTATTTGGAAAAAAACCACTAGTGATCAGGTTACCTCACAAGTTTTAGCTAGAGATTCACACCCTTCAGAATTTCTTTTGTATTCGCTAAACATGGAAGTTTTAAAAGCAAAATTAGCGACAGCTCCTTCTAGAAATATAGTAGGACAAGACTCTAGTGTTATAATTGCTTTTCCAAATCCAGAAGGAGAAATGCAAAATTTTAAGATTTACGAAGCTTCTGTTATGCACCCTGAATTAGCAGCGAGACATACGGAAATTCAATCTTATGTTGGTCTTGGAGTAGAAGATAAAACAGCAATGATTCGTTTTAGCGTTACTGTTTTCGGATTGCATACTATGACATTTTCAGGAAAAAATGGCACTTCTTATATAGACCCTTATTCTAAAGATTTGAAGAATTATATGGTCTTTAATAAGGCAACTTTAACAACAACTAAATCGCATCTATGTAATGTAATTGATAGAGGCTTAGATTTGTCAGAAAATGTTCCTGTAGATTTACCATTATTACGTGCAAGTAATGGTTTGTTTAAAACATACCGTTTAGCGTTAGCGTGTACTATAGAATATGCAGCTTTTCATGTAACTGCTGCTGGTTTAGGTGGCGGTACTTTAGCTCAGAAAAAAGCAGCGGTTTTAGCAGCCATGGTTGTAACAATGACAAGAGTAAATGGTTGTTTCGAACGCGATATGGCTATTACAATGGTATTGATTCCTAATAACGAAAATATTATCAATATTACATCAGATAGTTATGATAATAATAATGCAGCCAATATTTTATTAGATCAAAATCAAACTCAGATTGACTTGATAATTGGGGATGCTAACTATGATATAGGACACGTTGCTAGTACAGGTGGAGGTGGAGTAGCATCTCCTCAATCTCCTTGTGCTTCTGGATCAAAAGCTAGAGGAGTAACTGGACTTGATTCGCCTGTTGGAGATCAATATGACATTGACTTTGTAGCTCACGAAATTGGGCATCAATGGGGATGTTCACATACGTTTAATGGAGATGGAGGAAATTGCGGTGGAGGAAATAGAGTAAGCTCATCTTCTTTTGAACCTGGAAGTGGAACAACGATTATGGCTTACGCAGGAATATGTGCGCCTCAAGATGTGCAGTTACATTCAGATGCCTATTATCACGCAAGAAGCATTATACAAATGATATCTTTTGTAAATGGAGCTGGTAATTGTGGTGTAATTACACCGAATAATAATGCTGCTCCAGTTGTAAGTGCAGGGTCTAATTATACAATTCCATTTGGAACTCCATTTGTATTGACAGGTACAGCAACTGACGCTGATAACGATGCACTAACGTATTGTTGGGAACAGTATAATACAGGGACAGTTACCACAAATGCTTCAGTGACTTCTACTTCGGGACCTAATTTTAGATCTTTTAACCCTACTGTTTCTAACAAAAGATATTTCCCAGCTTTTTCAAATGTATTAGCAAATAACTTAGCAACTACTTGGGAAGTAATTCCTAACGTTGCTCGTGCTATGCTTTTTTCTTTGGTAGTAAGAGATAATAGAAGTCCATTGGGCGGACAAACACAAAGAGCAACGATGACGTTAACCTATGCCAATGTTGGTCCGTTTAGAGTTACATCACAAAACACCACTACTGCATGGGCACAAAACTCTTCTCAAAATATAACTTGGGATGTTGCAGGTACTGATGCAAATGGAATAAACACTTCTTTGGTAAACATTAAATTATCAACAGACGGTGGAGTTACGTTCCCATATACACTTGCTGAAAACACACCAAATGATGGAAGCGAATCTATTACAGTACCAAATGTAGTTTCTCAAAACTGTAGAATTATGATTGAGTCGGTTGGAAATGTATTCTATGCTTTGAATACAAAAGTGTTCTACATAGGGTATCAAATTGTTAATACTTGTACAACGTATAATTTTTCAACACCTTTCAATTTGAATGATGGAAGTAATAGCTATACAGTGAAACAAATAAATGTTCCAACAGCTGGTGTAATTAGCGATGTGAATTTCACAGTTAATGCAACTCATCCAAACCTTCAAAATTTGGTTATGGCGATAATTAGACCTGGAGGAACAATTGCTACTTATTTCAATCAACAATGTACAGGTAGTGCTAATATGAATGTCACTTTTGATGCTCAAGGAAGCGTACTTACTTGCGCTAGTCCAACAACTGGAACCTACGCGCCGACTTCTTTAAATTTAGATACATTTAATGGATTTAGTCAACAAGGAAATTGGCAATTTGGATTTAAAGATGTAGTTGCTGGAAATGCCGGAAGTATCAATTCGATTGCTTTAGAAGTATGTTCTCAAACAGTAATTTTATTAGCAAATGATACTTTTGAATTTGACAACTTTTCTTTATATCCTAATCCAAATGATAGTAATTTTACGATTCAATTTGATTCTAAATCGAATAATAAAATCGGAATATTAGTGCATGATATTAGTGGAAGAAAAATATTTGATAAAAACTTTACCAATACAGGTTTATTTAATCAAGAGTTACACTTAGACAGTGCTCAAGCTGGAGTTTATCTTGTAACGATATCTGATGGTGATAAAAAGATGGTAAAAAGAATCGTGATTCAATAATCAAGAGAATTCATACTTAAAAAAGAGCCATTAGCAATAATGGCTCTTTTTTTATTGAATAGAAAAGAGAATGTGTTTTATTATTTGAGGAACTTCTTTGATTTCAAAATTTAAATCCACTTCATTTCCTTTCGAAGCTTTCGAAACCTTAAGTGCACCTTTTTTAATTTTATAATAACCAGTTTGTCCTTTGCAATAGCAAAATCTTCCAAAAAGAACTTGAACTTCCTGCAACGAATCATCAGAAAGCATCAGGTTTTCTTTTGAATTTTCTAGTTCAAAAACAATTTCTTCTCTATAATTTGCGTCTTGAATATCTCCTTTAACTTTTCGATTGTAGGTATATTTCAAGACCTTTTTGAACATATTATCTTCTAAATCGTAATACAAACTTCCAAATTCATCACTTTTAACAATCATGCTTTTGTTTTCAAAAACTTGAATCGTACAATCTCCATTTTTGGGACATTCGCTTTTAAGAAATGCAGTCAAGACGGCAACATCATTAGGTTTTTTTGTTCCGCAAGAAACGATAAGAATAAATACTAAGAAGAAGATTGTTTTTTTCATATTATTTCCCGTTAAAATTAGACATGGTGTTTTCTATTCCGGCAGTTCCAAATGATTTTATTATTTCGGCGGCGAGTTTTAACCGCTCCGGAAGTTTGGCTTTTTCATCATCACCCCATTCTCCCAGTACATAATTGACTTGTTGCCCTTTTTTGAATTCGTCGCTGATGCCAAAACGGAACCGCGTGTAGTTTTGGGTGTTTAGAACGACGTTGATGTTTTTCAAACCGTTATGTCCACCATCACTTCCCTTCAATCGAATGCGAATGGTTCCGAAGGCTAAATTTAAGTCATCAGTAATCACCATCATATTTTCTAGCGGAATTTTTTCTTTCTCCATCCAGTATTGCACGGCTTTTCCGCTGAGGTTCATGTAGGTGTTCGGTTTGAGCAGCAAAAATGTTCTGCCTTTAAATTTGTATTCAGCCAAGGAACCCAGTTTTACAGTTTCAAAAGAGACAGCTTCTTTTTGGGCTAAAAAATCTAGGATTTTGAATCCGATATTGTGGCGTGTATTGACATATTCTGCGCCGATGTTGCCGAGGCCAACGATTAAAAACTTTTTCATAGGATCGCTGTTGTCAGTTGTTTTTTGTGAGGTAAATAAATTGGAAAACCACTTCATGTCGTAAATGTAGCAAAATTTGTTGTCAGTTGTGAGTTGTCAGTTGTCGGTTTCGTTCTTGGCAAGTAGGTGCCCTAGCCCTGATCGTAACGGCATCCTTTTGTTCTGGCGTTCAGAACAAAAGATTCAGTGAAGAGCAGGTTCCCGGCTTCTGAAGAAAAACTCACAGAAGCTGAAACGAGTTCAGCTTAAAAAAAAAGCACCAGCCTTTCGACTGATGCTTTGATATGAAAAAGAACGAATCTTATTTCTTTTTTGTAGGTGCTTTTGCAGCTTTTGCAGCTTCTTGAGCAGCTTTCATAGCAGCACGAGAAATTCTTACTTGAGCAACTACCGTATTTTCTGGGTGTAACAATTTGTATTTGTCAGAAACCAATTTCGTAACATACAATTTGTTTCCCATTTCCATAGAAGAGATATCGGCATCGATAAAATCAGGTAAGTTTTTCGGCAAAGCTTTTACTTTCAATCTACGTTGATTCAAACGTAGAACACCACCTAATAAAACTCCTGGAGATACGCCAACCACTTTTACTGGAACTTCCATAGTGATTTCTTTATCGTCAAATAATTCGAAGAAGTCTATGTGCAAAATTCTGTCAGTAACAGGGTGCACTTGAATGTCTTGAAGAATAGCATTGTAGGTTGTTTTTCCCAACTCAATCGCAACAGTATGCGCGTTTGGAGTGTACACCAAGTTTTTAAATGCAATTTCTTCTGCTGAGAAATGTACTGCTTGATTTCCTCCGTATAATACGCAAGGAACCAATCCAGCATTACGTAAGGCTTTAGTCGCAACTTTGCCCACGCTTTCTCTTTCTGATCCTTTAATTGTAATCGATTTCATTGTAAAAATATATAGTTAATAATAAAAAATTCTTTTTCAGCTTACAGCTATTAGCTCTTAGCTTTTTTGGCGTTCCCCGCTGAAAATAGCGGGTCGGGCTTTCGGCTGCACGCGGTGCTTGCCTCTATCCCTAACGCGGCCCATCAGTTACATTAAAAACTTTCCGCTGATGGAATTGTTGTGTTGCACCATGTGCATAACTTCTGCAAAAAGAGGCGCACAACTCACCACTCTTATTTTATTAGATTCTTTCTTTAATGGAATAGAATCCGTAACAATCAATTCTAACAATTTAGAATTTTCTATTTTTTCATAAGCATCGCCGGATAAAATGGCGTGCGTACAGATGGCTCTTACGCTCAAGGCTCCTTTTGCAATCATCAAATCGGCTGCTTTTGCTAAAGTCCCTCCGGTATCAATCATGTCATCTACTAAAACGACATTTCTTCCTTTTACTTCCCCGATTAATTCCATCGTGTCAATCACATTGGCAATTCTTCGTTGTTTGTAACAAATTACTACATCGGATTCTAGAAACTTAGAATACGCATAGGCTCTTTTAGAACCTCCCATATCTGGGGAAGCAATCGTTAGATTTTCTAGATTCAAACTTTTTACATACGGCAAAAATATGGTCGATGCAAAAAGGTGATCTACGGGTTTTTCAAAGAATCCTTGTATTTGATCGGCGTGTAAATCCATCGTCATAATTCGAGTGGCTCCGGCAGCATCTAATAAATTAGCTACTAATTTGGCTCCAATCGGAACTCTTGGCTTGTCTTTTCTATCTTGTCGTGCCCATCCAAAATACGGAATTACTGCTGTTACGTGTCTGGCTGAGGCGCGTTTTGCTGCATCAATCATCAGTAACAATTCCATCAAATTGTCAGCACTTGGAAAAGTAGAACAAACAATAAAAACTCGTAATCCTCGAATCGACTCTTCATAAGAAGGTTGAAACTCACCATCACTATATTGTGAGAACGTAACTTTTCCTAGCGGCATGCCATACAATTCGGCCATCTTTTCCGCTAAATAGACACTTTGAGAACAAGCAAATATTTTTGCTTCTGGCTCTAGTTGTGACATTGTATTTGTTGTTTTATTCCGTTGCGTTTGATGCAATTGCTAGGCAAATTCACTTCGCTGCTGCGACCATGTCGTTGTCTAAGCATGATGCATATAAATGCCTCGGATGTAGTTAGTTAGTTGTGTATCGTGTTAACGAGGTGCAAATTTAGGAATTAAATCCAAGTAGGAAAGGAAAATTTCGAGTATTTTTTTAGAAAGTGTAATTATATTTTTTACATTTGCACCGTGTTAAAGGGAAAGCCTAGCTTTCTATTGCGCCGGATCTGATGTTTCAGATCTGTCTGCTACGCCCGGATGGCGGAATTGGTAGACGCGCTGGTCTCAAACACCTGTGGGAAACCGTGCCGGTTCGACTCCGGCTCCGGGTAC
>CANHMG010000101.1 GCA_947461795.1 Flavobacteriaceae bacterium
AAAATTCTTCAAGGAAGTACCTTAAGTATTATTGAAACAGATATGGTTTATAATGGAGTATATTTTGTTCGAATTACAAACCAAAAAGATTCTAAAGTATATAAAGTTATCATTGAAAAATAAGAATAAAAGACGTTTTAATAAAAAAGTTTACTTTTATATTGTTAATCCTTTTTATGTTTTTAGTATTTATAATAAAACTTGCTCGTTATGAGAAAAATGTTGTCAATTATTTTGCTTGCAGTCGGAATGTTGCATTCCAATGCGCAAAGAAATGTTGTTTTAATCATAGCAGATGATATTGGTAAAGACTATTGTGATTTTTATCCAGATCATGGAACTAATACGGTCAATTTTACGAATGTAAAACGACTTCTTACTCGAGGCGTAGTATTCAATAATGCTTGGTCTAATCCGTTGTGTTCCCCTACTCGAGCTGGTATTCTAACAGGAAGATATAGTTTCAGAACAGGAGTTGGAGATGTGGTTGACGGAAGTAATCCAAAGTTGAGTTTGACTGAAAATATTATTCCAAAAGTCTTAAATATGTATTCGCCAAATGGAATTTCTAAGGCTTGTATTGGAAAATGGCATGTAACAACGGGTGGCGCAGTAGGTTATAATTATCCGACTACTATGGGTTTTGATCATTTTGAAGGCAGTCTTACTGGTGCTTTAGGGCAGCCAGGTCAACTAGCCATCGGCTTTTACAATTGGACAAAAATTAGCAATGGAGTGAACTCAAACTGTACCAATTATGCAACTACCGAGAATGTAAACAATGCCATTTCATATATAGATAGTCAACCGTCTACAAAACCGTTTTATTTACATCTCGCCTTTAATTCACCTCACACTCCATATCATTTGCCACCTTCAAATTTAATAACCACTACTTCTTTATCAGGAACGCAAACCGATATTACAGCCAATCCAGTTCTCTACTATCAGGCGATGGTTGAAGCGATGGACAATGAAATCGGGCGATTTTTTGATTACCTAATTGCAACTGGAAAATGGGATAATACTGATATCCTATTTATTGGTGATAATGGCGATGAGAATCTTGTAGCACAAACCAATCCTTCTAAAGGAAGCTTATATCAAGGTGGAATTGCGGTTCCGTTTATCATTTCTGGTCCTGATGTAATCGATCCGAACAGAACCAGCAATGCTTTGGTAAATACGGTCGATTTGTTTGCAACTATTCAAGAATTATTTGGAAATACCAACTGGCAAAGTCAAATTCCTACAACGATTGTAGATAGCAAAAGTATAATGCCGATACTTTCAAACACTGTAACAAGTATTCGTCCTTGGGCATTTTCAGAAATTTTTAGAGTAACACCTGTAGCTTCTGATGGAAAAGCAATTCGAAATTTAGAATATAAGCTAATCAAGTTTACTAACGGAACGGAACGATTATTTAATTTGTTGTTAGATCCATCCGAATCAAACAATCTGTTATCAGCAACAATGACAGCCAACGACGTAAGTAATTACAATTATCTGTGTTCAGAAATGGCTACTTTAGTAGGATCTGGAATCACGTGCACGACTTTAAATTCTAACTCATTTAGCAATACTAATAATGAAATTATTGTGGTCTCAAATCCTTTTCAATCTAAAATCGATATTAAAGGTATTACTACAGAAGACGAATTCGAAGTGTATTCTATAAATGGAGAATCAATCTGTAATGGGAAAGATCTATCTACAAAAGATTTCTCTTATTTGTCAAATGGAATTTATTTTGTAAAATTAATGACCCAAAAGAAAACTTTCAAAGTCATTAAAGAGTAAGCTAATCCTAAAACAATGAAGAGAATCTGCATCGTATTCACACTATCAATGCTTTTTATTGTTGGATGCAAAAGAGAATCTTCGAAGGTAGACCTAACAAATAATACACAAAAATCTGAATCAAGTATTCATTCTTCTCACGAGAATATGGTTTTTATAAAAGGAGATACGTTTGAAATGGGTGCGGATAACAACCAAGCTTATGAAGATGAATTTCCCAAACATAAAGTAAAACTTGATGGATTTTGGATCGACGTTACAGAAGTTACGAACGCACAATTCGCTCAGTTTGTAAAAGCAACCAATTATACCACAACTGCAGAAAATAAAATTGATTGGGAGGTATTGAAAAAACAACTACCTGTCGGAACTCCAAAACCATCTGATGAGCAACTACAACCTGGATCGCTTGTTTTTCATACGATTAAAAGTGACGCTGATTTTTGGTGGAAAATGGAAACTGGAGCCAATTGGAAACATCCCTCAGGGCCCAAATCTAGTATCATAGGAAAAGAAAATTATCCCGTAGTTCAAGTTTCATGGGACGATGCTCAAGCCTATTGTAAATGGGCAAACAAGCGATTACCCACTGAAGCGGAATGGGAATTTGCAGCGCGTGGTGGATTAAAGAACAATATTTACACTTGGGGAAATGAACCAATTGATGAAGGCAAACCAAAAGCGAATAGTTGGCAAGGCAATTTTCCGTATGAGAATACCATTACAGACTTATTTTTAAAATCAGCTCCTGTTAAATCATTTCTTTCTAATGGTTATGGATTGTATGATATGGCAGGCAATGTTTGGGAATGGTGCCAAGATTGGTATGATTACAATTACTATAACACGATTTCTAATGGTGCTTCAAATCCAAAAGGGCCTACCAAAAGTTATGATCCTGATGATATTTATGCTTCAAAAAAAACAATTCGAGGGGGTTCTTTTCTATGCAATGATGGGTATTGCTCTGGATATAGAAACGCACGAAGAATGAAAGAGACTCCCGATACTGGAATGGAACATATTGGGTTTCGATGTGTTTCAGATAATTAAACTACTACAAAAAAAAAACCGCTTCGTTTCCGAAGCGGTTTAATAATAAATTTAGTAACCTTTTTATTTATTAATAAAAAGTTGCTGCAATATTGTACTTTGTCTTAAAGTAGCAGTTGGTGAAGTTATAATTGAACACAATTGATCACTTTGATACCAAATTCCTTTGTATAAAACATCTACACGAATAGAGTACTGAGTATTAGCAGCCGCTCCACCAGACAAATCAGAAAGTTGGAAACTTGATTCAGTAGTTTCTATTATTCTAACTCGAGTCCCGTCCACTACTACAAATCTATATTTTTCAGCACCCAAAGTTTGTTTTGCGAAAATATTAGTCCACAATGTATTCACAATACTACCACATTGTGGAATTATGATACTTGATTTTTCTGGAAGATCCGGAGTACGCAAGGTACATGGAGGGTTAATGACAGTAGTGAAATTAAGTGATGCATCAAGTGCAACTTGAACTTCAATTTTATAAGTCTTTCCTAGAGCTAAATTATTAAGACCTAAATTAACCATATTGAAACTATTTTTTGGGGTATCAATAATACCGACTAAATTACTAGTTACAGGGTCTTTTACTATAAATCGGTAGCGATATACAGGAATCTCACGCGGTAGTTGGCGACAAAATATCGACTGAGAAATATCCGTCAATTGCGAACCACATTTTGGTATAATAAAAAACGTAACACCAGATGGGGAGCTATCTTGGTTGCATGATGTAAAAAGCATAATAATTAATCCCAGGCAAAAAAAAGTCTTTTTCATAAATTAAAATTTAGACGAAAATAGTTTATAGTTATTCTAACTTACTTTAAGTAATCAAAAATTTCTATGCCAAATATAAAGTTAATTTTTATATAAAATAATAAAGATCAAAAAAAGGGGCATGAAAAGTTTTAAGATTAGTAGCATTAATTTTACTCCTTATTTCTTCTTCTTCTGCTGTGCTTTCTGAGCTTCAGCATCTTCCATAATCTTTTGTAATTTTTGTTGAAAGCCACTTTTTTTCTTTGGCTCTTTCAATTTGTTCTCTTGTATTTGAGCATGAATTTTATCTGAATCTACTATGTAGTTTTTGATGACGAACATAATTCCAATCGTAATTAAATTCGAAATGAAGTTATACAAACTCAATCCAGCTCCATAACTGTTAAAGAAAATCAACATCATCACCGGAGAAACATAAATCATGATTTTCATAATTTTACCCATATCCGGCATTCCTTCTTGTGTAGGTGCTGCCATTTGCTGATCCCCAGAGGTCATTTTCATGTAAAAGAAAATTGCAACCGCAGCCAATATTGGGAACAAACTAATATGATCACCATACAAGGGAATGTGAAAAGGCAATTTCACCACTTGGTCAAATGAAGACAAATCATCCGCCCAAAGGAAACTTTTCTGTCTCAGTTCAAATGCAGAAGGAAAAAACTGAAACGACGCATACATAAACGGAATTTGAATCAAGGCGGGAATACAACCTGCCATCGGATTAACTCCAGCTTTGTTGTATAACTTCATCGTTTCTTGTTGCTTTTTCATTGGGTCTTTGCCAAATTTCTCTCCCAATTCCGTAATCTCTGGGCGCAATACTTTCATCTTCGCTTGAGACAAAAATGATTTGTAAGTAATCGGAGACATGGCTATTTTAATAATAATCGTAAAGACAATTATCGCAATTCCGTAGGCGATATACGAACTTAAAAATCCGAATAATGGAATGAAGATAAACATGTTAATCCATCCGAAAATTCCCCACCCTAATGAAATAATCTTATTGATATTTCTATCGTACGATTTCAACAAAGTATAATCTGTTGGTCCCAAATACCAATTCATTTTATAATCTAGCTCACCATTTGTGAAGGCTAACGGCAAATTGGCTTTGAATTGTTTCGTAAAAATCGTGTCCTTTTTTTCATCTAAAACCAAATTATCAGAATGCAATTTAGCATTTTCAAAAGGTGTTTTAGTTAAAAGTATAGCGCTAAAAAAGTGTTGTTTAAAAGCTACAAAACTAACTT
Source organism: Flavobacteriaceae bacterium (assembly GCA_947461795.1). Classification (GTDB taxonomy): domain Bacteria; phylum Bacteroidota; class Bacteroidia; order Flavobacteriales; family Flavobacteriaceae; genus Flavobacterium. Next base: position 4,896 of record CANHMG010000101.1, read on the forward strand.
TATCAGGGTTCTCTTCTTTGTTTTGGCCTTGCCCTACATAACTGATTTTACTATCTTCATATTCATAATAAACCTCTGAGTAACGATTTTCGTATGCAATTCCTTTTTCGTTACGAATAGCTTTTAATTTCCATTCTAAATCTAATGGTTTACTCGTATTCAATACTTTATTCAACCCTTGTGAATGCAAATCAAAATCGATCATATAATCGTTGGGTTTCAGTACGTATTTGTATTCTAAAAACTCATTTTCACCTGCCTTCAATCGCATTGAAACAATTTGATTGTCACCTGCTTTTGAAACAGTTGGCTCGAAATACAAATCTTTAGTTTGCAAGGTTCTGTTGTCCTGTGTCAATAAACTAATATTCAAATCTGCATTATTATCTTTAATCAAAGACACCAAACTTCCTGATCCTTTTTTAAATCGTTCTTGACTTTTTAAAGTAGCTTCTGTTATGAAACCACCTTTGTTAGCAATGACAATTTTGACCAAATTATTTTCTATCGTAGTGAAATTTTCTTTCGCTGAAGGTAGTGAAGCAGAATAAGCAAAATTCCCTAAAGTGGCTTTCAAAGCAGCCAATTGAACAGTATCTTTTGCAGTAGCCACCATTGATTTTGCGGCTATTTGCGCTTCTTGTGCTTTTTTCGTTGCTTCTTTTTGAACCAATTCATTTTTGGTTTTATCCGCTGCAATTTGTTTATCCGAGGGTTGATTTTGATACATAATCCAAATCAAAATACCAAAAATCAATGCAAAACCAATGATTGAATTGAGGTCTAATTTTTTTTCTTCCATGCTACTCTATTAAAAACTAATTAATTATTTCTTTTTTGATTTTACGGTTGCTGCCACAAAACTTACAAATAAAGGATGTGGATTGGCAACAGTACTTTTATATTCCGGATGGTATTGAACACCAATAAAAAACGGATGATTGGACAATTCAACAATCTCTACTAAATTAGTATCTGGGTTAATACCTGAGGATATTAATCCAGCTTTTTCAAATGCTTGAGCATATTCGCTATTGTATTCATAGCGATGACGGTGACGCTCTAAAATGCTGGTTTCTCCATAAATAGAATATGCCAATGAATTTTCTTTCAGAGTACATTTCCAAGCACCCAAACGCATCGTTCCACCTTTATCTGTAATATTTTTTTGCTCTTCCATCAAATCGATAACTGGATGCGAAGTTCCTTGGTTCATCTCAGTTGAGTTGGCGTCTTTATAACCTACTACATTTCGAGCATATTCAATCACTGCCATTTGCATTCCCAAACAAATTCCAAAAAATGGCAAATTGTTTTCACGAGCATAACGAACAGCTTCAATTTTTCCTTCAATGCCTCGTTCTCCAAATCCAGGAGCAACAAGAATTCCATCAAGTCCATTCATTTTTTCAGATACATTATTGGCATCGATATATTCAGAATGCACAGACACTACATTGACTTTCGTTTCATTGGCAGCACCAGCATGAATAAAGGCTTCTAAAATGGATTTGTAAGAATCTTGTAATTCGACATATTTTCCAATCAAACCAATATTCACGGTATGCTTTGGATTTTTTAATCGATGTAAAAAAGTATTCCAGTTTTTCAAATCTGGAGCAGCTTTTTTGGGCAAATTTAATTTCTTCAAGGCCACAACATCTAAACCTTCTTCCAACATCAAATTGGGCACTTCGTAGATTGTCGAAGCATCAATAGATTGGATTACAGCTTCTCGTTTTACATTGCAAAACAACGCTAATTTTTGGCGCAATTCATCCGAGATTTCATGTTCTGTTCTGCAAACAAGTATATCAGCTTTGATTCCGCTTTCCATTAAGGTTTTTACGGAGTGTTGTGTTGGTTTGGTTTTCAATTCACCAGCAGCTGCCAAATAAGGAACTAATGTTAAGTGAATGACAATTCCGTTGCTATCCCCTAATTCCCATACTAATTGACGAACCGATTCAATATAGGGTAACGACTCAATATCTCCGACAGTTCCTCCTATTTCGGTAATAACAATATCGAAATCACCGGAATTTCCCAGCAATTGCATGCGTTCTTTAATTTCGTTGGTAATGTGAGGCACCACTTGAACCGTTTTTCCTAAGAATTCACCACGGCGTTCTTTTTCAATAACCGAAAGATAGACTCTTCCTGTGGTTACATTATTCGCTTGTGATGTAGGCACATTGAGAAATCGTTCGTAATGACCTAAATCTAAATCGGTTTCAGCACCATCATCCGTCACGTAACATTCGCCATGTTCGTATGGATTTAGAGTTCCTGGGTCGACATTGATGTACGGATCAAATTTTTGAATCGTTGTTCGATAGCCTCTTGCTTGCAATAATTTTGCTAATGAAGCAGCGATAATTCCTTTACCGAGTGAAGAAGTCACACCGCCAGTAACAAAAATATATTTCGTTTGATTCATTTTTTGGATGTTGTAGTTGTGTTGTAGTTGTATAAAAAA
>CANHMG010000102.1 GCA_947461795.1 Flavobacteriaceae bacterium
TAATAATTACTCATTAGCGTTACGAAACTTACAATTGTCACCGTACTCAAAGGCATGATAATAGCAGCAACTAAGGGCAATAAATTTCCTGTAACAGCAAAAGACAATCCTACGACATTGTATAAAAGTGATATCGTAAAACTCATTTTGATGGTTGTAATGGCATTTTTTGAAAGCTTCAAAAACGAATCTATTTTTTGAAATTGAGAAGCATCTAAAATGGCATCGCAAGCAGGAGAAAACACATTGACGTTTTCAGCAATTGAAATTCCAACATTGCTTTGAGCTAATGCACCCGCATCATTGAGTCCATCGCCGACCATCATAACGTTGCTTCCGTTTTCTTGTAGTTTTTTTATGAATTCTAATTTTTGTTCTGGCTTTTGATTGAAAACCAATTCAGTTCCCTTAGGCAAAATATGCTCTAAAATGCTGCGTTCCCCTTCGTTATCTCCCGATAAAACTTTGATTTGATAGTTTGCGTTTAACTTCTCAAATAGTTGGGCTAATCCTTCTCTGTATTCATTATTAAAAAGAAATTTTCCATAATAAATGTTATCTATTTTAATATGAACAGCCGTTTGTTCAATTGACAATTCTTCGACATGCTCTAGAAATTCAGCCGATCCAATTCTGATCACAATGTTGTTAATTATGGCATGAATTCCCATCCCAGAAATCTCTTCAAAATAGTTCACAGAAATTTTGGTAAAATCCGGTAAATGGTTATATAACATACGACTTAAAGGATGATTGGATGCTCGAAGCACATTCTTTATGAAGTGCAATTCCTCCTCGGGAATCTCTTTCCCTTCATAGGAAATATTCGATTTTTTATTGGTCGTAATCGTTCCCGTTTTATCAAAAACTATCGTATCTACTTTTGCCAATTGTTCGATTACAAGCGCATTTTTGAGATACATTTTTTTCTTTCCTAGAATTCGCAATATATTTCCAAAAGTAAATGGAGCGGTTAAAGCTAATGCACATGGACAAGCCACGATTAATACCGCTGTAAAAACATTGAAAGCTGTATTGGCATTATAAAATATCCAAAATCCAAATCCAGAAAATGCGATGAACAAAAGAATTGGCGTAAAATACCTACTAATACGATCAGTAATTGTTTTGTGTTTTTGTTCGACTTGTTTTTGAAAAACATCGTTGCTCCACAATTGAGTCAAATAACTTTGAGAAACAGAATGCAATACTTCCATTTCAATAACTTTTCCCATTTGCTTTCCACCGGCAAATAGTTTGTCACCCGAATTTTTTATAATTGGAATGGCTTCCCCTGTAACGAAGCTATAATCAATTTCGGCTTTTTCTGAAATTAAAATTCCATCCACAGGAATTAATTCCTGATTGCGAATGAGCAAACGATCGCCTTTTTGAACTTCATAGATAGGAATGTTTTCTTCTGTTGCATTGGAATTGATTTTGGTGATTGCAATGGGAAAATAAGATTTGAAGTCGCGTTCGAAACTTAGGAAATTATAAGTTTTAATTTGGAACATTTTACCCAAAAGCATGAAGAAAATAAGCCCAGTAAGGCTATCAAAGAAACCAGAACCATAATTCATGGTAATATCAAAAGTGCTTCGGATGAACATTACCACAATTCCCAATGCAATTGGGATATCTATATTCAACATTTTGGATTGGATACTTTTATAAGCCGAAATATAATATCCGCTGGCAGAATATAAGAAAGATGGCAAGGATAATGCAAAAATTAACCATCGAAAAAAGCCTCGGTATTGATCGAGCCAAAATTCATTGACTTCAAAATACTCAGGAAATGAGAGCAACATAATGTTTCCAAAACAAAAGAAAGCAACCCCCAATTTATAAGTTAAACTTCTGTCGACATTGGTTTTTCCTGTTTCATAATTCTCCAAACTGATATAGGGTTCATACCCAATAGCGCTTAATAAATTGACGATTTCTTTTAAGGAAACAATTTCAGAATTGAAGCTGATACGGACTTTTTTCTCAGGGAAATTAACTTGTGAAGATGTTATTCCTTTTTGAAGACGCTGTAGATTTTCCAAAATCCAAATGCATGAACTGCAATGAATATGAGGTATGTTAAGTGAAACAATTGCTGTGGCATCTTCTCGAAATTCCAGAAGCTTGTTGATAATGTTTTCATTCTCTAAAAAATCATATTTTCCTTTAATTTCCTGTGGAGTAGCTCCAGGTGATTTTTCGAAGTCATAGTAACAAGTCATGTCATGGAGACTAAAAATCTCATAAACGGTTTTGCAACCTTGACAACAAAAATATTTATTGTCAAATGCTATTGCTATTTCTTCACTAAAACCTAAACCACAATGGAAACAGTTGTTTGTATCCATAACTTTGCTCAATTTACCTATGCAAATTTGGTTGAATGTAACGTTTTAAAATATGATATATGTCATATAAAATTGTATTTTTGAGATTCCATTTAACACAACTTACTATGAGTAAATGCGATCAATGTATAGTTAGACAATTTAGTTCTTTGAAAGCTTTAAATAAAGATGAGCTATTGAAAATGGCTAATTGCAAAACCTCCTATATCATCAAAAAAGGGCAACCTATTTTTGAGGAAGGCGAAACTTTGAAGGGTGTTTATTGTATTAAAGATGGTATTTGTAAATTGTCGAAATTAAGTTCGAATGGTAAAGATCAAATCGTAAAATTGGTCACATCGGGAGAATTGTTAGGACAACGTTCTATGATTAGTGATGAATCGGCTAATTTAAGTGCTGTTGCTATTGAAGATATGGAAGTTTGTTTTATTCCCAAGTCTGAAATATTAGGTTTTTTTGATCACAATAATGAATTTTCTATGAATGTTATGAAAACCATTTGCGGTGATTTGAAAGAATCTGATGATCATGTTGTTTCTATGGGGCAAAAAACTGTAAAGGAAAGGTTAGCAGAGACGCTACTTTATTTACACGATACTTTTGGCGTTAACGAAGGAGGTTCATTGCATGTTCAACTGTCAAGAGAAGAATTAGCTGGAATGATAGGAACTGCTACTGAAAGTTGTATCCGATTGCTTTCTGAGTTTAATAAATTAGGACTTATTGAAATTGACGGAAAAAAAATAGTCATTAAAGACAGTGCAAAATTGAAAAAAATAGCTGAGTCTTTATAACTTTTTAGCTTCATTCCAAAACACATCCATTTCAGCTAAGGTCATATCCATTAGCGGTTTTCCTAATTCACTTGCTTTACTTTCTAAATATTGAAAGCGTTTGATGAATTTTTTGTTGGTACGTTCTAATGCATCTTCAGGATTCACATTGAGAAATCGAGCGTAATTAATCATCGAAAAAAGCACATCACCAAACTCGGCTTCAATTTTTTCTTGATTTCCAGCAGCTACTTCAACTTGCAACTCATTTAATTCTTCTTGCACTTTATCCCAAACTTGATGTGGTTCTTCCCAATCGAAACCAACTCCTTTTACTTTGTCCTGAATGCGGCTCGCTTTGACTAAGGCTGGCAAACTTTTAGGAACACCTTCTAAAACCGACTTTTTCCCTTCTTTGAGTTTGAGTTTTTCCCAATTTTGTTTGACTTCTTCTTCATCAGTAACAACGGTGTCGCTATAAATGTGAGGATGACGATGAATTAATTTATCACAGATTTCGTTGCAAACATCCGCCATATCGAACGAATCCGATTCGCTTCCAATTTTGGCATAAAACACTATATGCAATAATAAATCACCGAGTTCCTTTTTGATTTCATTCAAATCATGGTTTAAAATAGCATCGCCGAGTTCATAGGTTTCTTCAATGGTTAAATGGCGTAAAGATTCGAAAGTTTGCTTTCTATCCCAGGGGCATTTTTCACGCAATTCGTCCATAATAGTGAGCAAACGTTCGAAAGATTGGAGTTGTAATTGCTTTGAATTCATCGGAAAGGTTTTTAGTAAAAATAAGAAATCCTGTCTAGAAAAATCGAGACAGGATTATTTTATTTGAACAAATATAAATTACTCTTTTTTAGGTGTTTTCTTTTTTGGAGCAGCTTTGGTTTCGCTAGAGTCTGTTTTCTTTTTCTTTGCTTCGGCAACTTTTTCTTTAACGATTTCTTCTACCCTAGCCTCTTCAGCAGTATTCGGTTCTTCTTTCGAAACTAACCCTTTGCTTTGCAGAATATTATACCAATTGATTACTTTTTTGATATCCGATGGATAGACTCTATCTTCATCATAATCAGGCATAATTTCTTTAAAATAAGTCACTAATTTCGCGTTGTCTTCTTTGTTAGAAATTGCGGGACCATTATCTTCTTTGACAGCAATAGCGCGCATAACTTCTGCCAATGGCTTTTCGGCATCATGCGTGTAAATTGATATTTCAGTTAATAAACTTACATTACTTCGCAATCCAACCGTTACTCTTTTTCCATCTAATAAAGATTCGGCTACAAAACCAGTACGCGTTTGCATTTTTAAACTATAAATTCCTGGCATTCCAGATATGGCTAATATTTTTTCTAAATTCATTTTCTAATTAAATTGTGGTTATTTGGGTTATTTTGTTGAATGTAACTTTAATTTATCTGCCTTTTTTGGATAAAAATTTCATTTTATAATCAGGTCTGGTTTTACCTTCCATTATATTTTGCAGTTTCTTTTTGATCAATTGCTTTTTTAAGGATGAAATTCTGTCGGTGAATAATATACCTTCAATGTGATCATATTCATGTTGAATTACGCGCGCCACTAATCCGTCGAACACTTCCGCTTTTTTATTGAAGTCTTCATCAAAATATTCTAATGTAATGGTATCTTTTCTAAAAACATCTTCACGAACTTCAGGTATACTCAAACAGCCTTCATTAAAACCCCATTCTTCGCCTTCTTCTTTGAGTATTTTGGCATTAATAAAAGTACGCTTGAAATTTTTTAATTGATTTTGCTCTTCTAGAGGCAAATCGTCATCTTCTCCAAAAGGAGTGGTATCAATAATAAACAAACGAATTGCTAAACCAACTTGAGGTGCCGCCAATCCAACACCATAGGCGTTATACATGGTTTCATACATATTGGCAATAGTCTCTTTTAAATTGGTATATTCAGGTGAAATTTCTTCTCCAATTTTTCTCAAAACTGGATCTCCATAAGCAATAATAGGTAAAATCATTTTAATGAAATTTAATTACACTTTGACAAAAAAAATTGCTGAAGTGGATGGCAAAAATAGTGAAAAAATACACATTGAATAATTTGTAATAAATAATTAGCAAATTTTTATACTATAGACAACATTTATTGAAAATCCTCACAATAAATTATACTTATATCATTTTTCTTGTCAAGTAATCTTGCAACATAATTGTTGCTGAAATTTCATCAAGTAGGGCTTTGTTTTGACGTTGTTTTTTATTCAATCCATTATCAATCATCGACTGAAAAGCCAATTTTGAAGTAAATCGCTCGTCTACCCTAACCACCTGAATAGCTGGAAATTGATTTTGAAATTGAATAGCAAAAGCATGAATCATATCCGCACTTTGAGAAGGTTGCCCATTCATTTGCATGGGATCTCCAATAAGTACTTTACTAACATTTTCTTTAGAAAAATAGGTTTTAAGAAAATCAAAAACAGTTTCAGTTGGAATGGTTGTCAAACCAGAAGCAATGATTTGCAATTCGTCTGTAACAGCTATACCTGTTCGCTTTTGACCGTAATCTATAGCTAATATTCGAGCCATTTTTTTATTTCAAAGATACTATAAAGTTCTAATTTTATCATTCAATTCTATGGAATGATTTCTTTAAAAATCAATTTGCAATCTTCATTTTTTGTTGAAAAGTCTAACAATAGTGTTAATAACTTATTTTTTACTTAGAATACTTTTGGTGAAAAAGTACGTTATTGCAGTGCCAAAATCTATTAAATGTCATTAAAAAACCTGTTTTATTTTATTGTTGCAGTACTCCCTTTAAAAGGTATTGCTCAGCATAAGGTATTCTCCTATAATCAAATTCAAACTAGAAACGATTTTCAAGAGTGGGGAAAAATTGAAAATATCTCTAATCAAACTGTTGAATTTAGTGCTGATAACATCAAATTAAAGATTGACAAAAACTATCAACTGACAATAGTTTCTAAAACTAATTTACCAGATAAAGGCATTATTTATCTATGTAAAGACGAAAAATCAAATCCAATAACCGTAATGCTTATTGATGATATTAAAATGTATTTGTATGCAAAATCCAAACGCTTTTTAATAAATTTTCAGCATCCTGGAAGCCTTTTCCAGTTGGCTGAAATGGATTAATACTATTTAAAAATAATAATCAAATTAACGATTATCCTTTTTAAAATTGATTCTATATTTGTCAAAACTCTTCTACTATGAATTCACTTCGAACAATCATTGAGTCAGCATGGGAAAACCGTGATTTACTTAAAGAAACTCCCACTATTTCCGCAATACGAGAAGTTATACAATTGTTAGATTCGGGCACTTTACGAGTAGCTGAACCTTCAACTAATGGATGGCAAGTGAATGAATGGGTTAAAAAAGCGGTGGTTTTATATTTTCCAATACAAAAAATGGAAACTATAGAAGTCGGCATTTTCGAATATCACGATAAAATTCCATTAAAAAGAGGGTATGCTGAAAAGGGAATTCGTGTCGTTCCACATGCAGTAGCAAGACATGGTGCTTATATTTCCAAAGGAGTTATCTTGATGCCTAGTTATGTCAATATCGGAGCCTATGTAGATGAGGGCACTATGGTCGACACATGGGCAACAGTGGGAAGTTGTGCTCAAATTGGTAAAAATGTACATCTTTCTGGTGGTGTAGGTATCGGTGGAGTTTTAGAACCCCTTCAAGCTGCACCTGTTATCATAGAAGACGGTGCATTTATTGGTTCAAGATGTATTGTTGTCGAGGGTGTTCGAGTTGAAAAAGAAGCTGTATTAGGTGCCAATGTTTGTTTAACAGCATCAACAAAAATAATTGACGTAACAGGTTCGTCTCCAATTGAAATGAAAGGGTTTGTTCCTGCTAGATCAGTAGTTATTCCAGGAAGTTATACTAA
>CANHMG010000103.1 GCA_947461795.1 Flavobacteriaceae bacterium
AATTTGTTTGCAAATGTTCTGCTTTATAAACACTTCCAGAATTGATAACTACTTCTTGACTTGTAGCTTTCCCTTCTAAATTTATTTTCGAACCATCATTCATTTTTACAGTCAAATTGTTTACATCTAAAGTTAACTCAATGATAGAACCTTCTTTCGTTATAATATCAAAATCAGTTGTTGAAATAGCAGATTCACTTGAAATTCTAGAACCTTCATTGGCTTCTACGGCATTTAATTGTGTGTAATAAACTGTAGCAGAAACATCGTCTCCTTTCAACATTTTTGTCAATGGCATTCTGATTTTTAATTCCCCATTTTTATTGATTAATTCAACATCTTCTGAACCTGCTCCATTCAAAATTACTTTGTTTTCATCCGATGGAATTAGCATGACATCAATCTGATCAAAAGCAGTTACTTTATAAAAGTCTCCAACTGATTTTTCTTGAGCTGTAATTTGTAATGCAGCTAAGATTAATACAAAAAAAATATTCTTCATAACTATTCGTTTTTTCTAATAAAATGAAAATCCAATTGCTTTTTGACTAAATCAGCGTTTTTTACTTTCACAACAACTTCATCTCCCAATTGTAAAATATTCTTAGAAATCTCTCCAACTAATGCATATTGTTTATCATCATACGTATAATAATCGTCTTTTATTTCACGTATTCTACACATTCCTTCACATTTATTTTCAACAATTTCTACATAAATTCCCCATTCGGTAACTCCAGAAATTACTCCTAAAAACTCTTGATCTTTATGATCTTGCATGTATTTTACTTGCATGTATTTGATACTGTCTCGCTCGGCGTTGGTTGCCAATCCCTCCATATTTGAAGTATGTACACATTTCTCTTCATACAATTCGGAATCTACTGATTTTCCACCATCTAAATAATATTGCAATAATCGATGCACCATAACATCGGGATAACGACGAATCGGTGAAGTAAAGTGCGAATAATAATCGAATGCTAATCCGTAATGTCCAATATTATCGGTAGAATATTTAGCTTTACTCATACTTCGAATAGCTAACGTATCTATTAGATTTTGTTCTTTTTTACCATTTACATCAGCCATCAATTGATTTAACGATTTTGAAATATCTTTTTTATCTCGTAAATCTATTTTATATCCAAACTTAGAAATTAGAGCTTGCATGGCAAATAACTTGTCTTCATTGGGTTCGTCGTGGATTCTGTAAACGAAAGTTTTCTTTTGTTTTCCGATATATTCAGCCACTTTTCTATTGGCCATCAACATAAATTCTTCAATCAAATGATTGGCGTCTTTAGAGATTTTAAAATAAACTCCTTCAGGTTCTCCAGCGTCATTCAAGTTGAATTTTACTTCCACTTTATCAAAAGAAATGGCTCCTTCGTTCATACGATTTCTTCGAAGAATTTTCGCGAGTTCATTTAGTTTTAAAGTAGCTGCGACAATTTCATCCTTAACAACATAGGATTTTCCAGTAATAGAAGTTTCAACTGGAATCGTATTGTCTTTCGTTTCAATAATGTATTGCGCTTCTTCATAGGCAAATCGTTGATCCGAAAAAATCACCGTTCTTCCAAACCATTGGTTCATAATTTGAGCTTTTTCGTTAATTTCAAATATCGCTGAAAAAGTATATTTCTCTTCTTGAGGTCGTAATGAACAAGCAAAATTAGACAATACTTCTGGTAACATTGGCACAACACGATCCACTAAATAAACCGAAGTTGCTCGATTGTACGCTTCATCATCGAGTATTGTTCCTTCTTGTAAATAATACGAAACATCGGCAATGTGAATTCCTATTTCGTAGTTTCCATTCTCTAATTTTTTAAAGGAAAGTGCATCATCGAAATCTTTCGCATCTTTTGGATCAATAGTGAAAGTCAATGTGTCTCGCATGTCACGACGTTTTTTAATTTCACTTTCTTGAATAGAAGTATCTATTTTCTGAGCATACATTTCTACTTCTATTGGAAAATCATAAGGTAATCCGTATTCGGCTAAAATCGCATGAATTTCTGTATCGTGTTCACCAGGTTTTCCTAATACTTTGATAATAGAACCAAAAGGACTATCTGCTTTTTTAGGCCAATCTTCAATTTTAGCAATAACAACATCACCTTGTTGGGCATCACCAATTTTATCTTTTGGGATAAAAATATCGGTATACATTTTTGCATTCGCAGTTGTAACAAAAGCAAAGTTTTTTTGAATATCAATCACACCTACAAATTCAGATTTATTGCGTTCTAACACTTCAATAACTTCTCCTTCTGGACGTTTTCCTTTTCTACGGTTGTAGACATAGACTTTCACTTTATCTTTATCTAAAGCGTGATTTAAGTTGTTAGTTGGAATAAAAACATCTTCTTCAAATTCCTCACAAATAAAATAAGCTGTTTTTCGGGAAGTCATATCAATCGTACCTTCATAGTAATCTTGGCTAATAGCTTTCACTAAATATTTTCCAGGTTCCGTTTCGATAATTACTTTTTGAGCTGCTAAAATTTTTAAATCCTTGATAATTTCGTTTCTACTTTTGGTATCATCAAGTTCAAGAATAGCAGCTATTTGCTTGTAATTGAAAGATTTATTAGCGTTTTGTGATAGTATTTTTAAAATTTTTTCAGAGAAGGTTTTCTCACTTTTACCAAATTTTTTAGGCTTTTTACTCATATTCATTTTTCTTAAGGTTTGAAAATTACAAAATAGTTGTAAGTTATAAGTTATAAGTTAGGAGTTTTAATAGAAAAGTAACATTTACCTATCTTTATCAAAAAAAGATGGAAGCTTTTGAAGTTATTGCTGTTTTTAATTTTACTTATGAAATCATTGTCATCAAGCATCGATTGGAACAGGAAGGAATTGCCTACTTTTTTGAAAACGAAGCTACTTTAGGAATTGTTCCATTTTATAATACAGCTTTAGGTGGAATCAAATTAAAAGTACACCCGAACGATTTTGAAACGGTACGAATAATTTTAGAAGAATTGAGAGGTGGTAATTTGAATATTGTTTAATAGTTTTCAACATCTATTAAAAACAACAAAAAGAAAAAGGAAATTTAAATTATTTTATGATGGTTATTATAGCATGTTCATAGTTACAATAACTTTCTTTTTAAAACTTGTATTTTGTAGTTATCTTTTTTTATAACGATTTGTTAACATACTTTTCGGAAGATAAATCATTCATTTCGAAGCTGTTTTTAAAATCTATCAACAGTTGTTCACAACCCAAAAAATATTCTTTTTGTAAATAAGTTTCCTTCTGTTTTTTGTTAACAAAAGTATTATTTCAGCGCATAACTTTTCTAAAAAAAAGGCAAACTAAATTTGTTTTTTCAATCTCGGTTTTGGATTACAATTTTATTTCACACTAACAAGAAAAAGTTCTAATTTTCTATCTTTAGTTATGAACAGCCAATGTTAAATTAAAGTAAATTGAATATCAAGTAATTAGGAAAATCTATTAACATTCCTCAGAATTAATGTTTAATTAAAATAAAAACATTGATTTTTAAACACTTAACATTTTTTTAAAAATAATTTAATGAATTGAATAATTTTGATTTATGAATTAGTGACTATCTTTTTTAATTCATATTATCCTAACCTAAAAAAGAATTACTTCACCTAGTTTGATTAAATTTGCAACACAAAAGAACACATGAACACATGAAAATAGCAATAGGAAACGATCACGCCGGCCCTGATTATAAAAAAGCAATTCTTGAAATGCTTCGCTCTAAAGAATATGAAATTTATAATTACGGAACCGATACTTTTGATAGTGTTGATTATCCTGATTTTGGACATCCTGTTGCAAAAGATGTATCCGAAGGGAAAGTCGATTTTGGCATTGTGATTTGCGGAAGCGGAAATGGTATTGCCATGACAGTAAACAAACATCAAAATGTCCGTGCAGCATTATGTTGGACAAAAGAAATTGCACAGTTAGCAAGACTACACAATGATGCTAATATTATAAGTATACCAGCGCGATTTACCTCTATTCCTCAAGCAGTTGAAATGGTGGAAACTTTTTTATCTACTGCTTTTGAAGGCGGGCGACATGCGAATAGAGTTTCTAAAATTAAGTGTTAATTCATGAAAATTCCCGACTTAAATTCAGTTGAAAATTGTGTTACTTTAGGTAAAAAAGTTGCATTTATTACTTTTTTAATTGGTAGTGCTATTTTAGTAGGATACTTCTTTTTTAGTAATAGCAGTATTATTTTTTTAAGTCTTTTTTTTATGGTTGTTGCTTTTTTAATCAACACCTTTATTTTTATTAAACTTTTACTATTTGCATTTTCTAATCCTATCGAAAGAAAAAAAATTATTTTCATTTTACTATTATTACTATTAAATATTCCAATTGCTTACGCTTATATTAAAATAGGTTTAGGAATTTACGGTACCCCTTAAATCAATTTATAAAAGAAGCTAATGAATGTCATTCAATTTATTCAAAGTTATGTCTCTACGACACCTAAAAACATTGAAAGCACAATAAAACTATTAGAGGAAGATTGTACGATTCCTTTTATTTCTCGGTATCGAAAAGACCAAACAGGAAATCTCGACGAGGTTGTTATCGAACAAATAGCCAAACGAAATAAGCAATATCATGAAATCGTAAAAAGGAAAGAAGCGATTTTAAAATCGATTGAAGAGCAACAAGCTTTAACGCCTGAATTGGCTAAAAAAATCCAAGAAAGTTTCGATCTTCAAGAACTAGAAGATTATTATTTGCCCTATAAAAAGAAGAAAAAAACCAAAGCAGATGTTGCTCGAGAAAACGGATTAGAGCCTTTAGCTAAAATTATCATGGCTCAAAATAATGAGGACATCGATTTTATTGCATCGCGTTATTTGAATGATAAAGTAGTCAATGAAGACGATGCTTTACAAGGAGCACGCGACATTATAGCCGAATGGATCAATGAAAACATATATGTACGAAAAGTAATTCGAAGGCTTTTTATGAGAAATGCCACCATTACAACTAAAGTAGTAAAAACGAAGAAAGACGAAGACAATGCTCAGAAATTCAAGCAGTATTTTGATTGGTCTGAAAATGTAACGAAAGCTCCAGCTCATAGATTGTTAGCGATGCTTCGTGCTGAAAACGAAGGGTTTATCAAAATCAAAGTTGAAATAGAATCCGAAGAAGCGATTCCTCTTATCGAGGATAGTGTTATTAAAAGAAATAATGACTGCACACCACACCTTAAATTAGCAACTGAAGATTGTTACAAACGTTTGTTAGCTCCAGCAATTTCTAATGAAACACTTCAAGAAGCTAAAGCTAAAGCGGATGTAAACTCTATTCAGGTTTTCGCCTCTAATTTGAGTCAATTATTATTAGCGCCGCCTTTAGGTGAAAAAAGAATATTAGCGATTGATCCAGGTTTTCGAAGTGGCTGTAAAATAGTTTGTTTGGATGAAAAAGGCGATTTGTTATACAATGAAACGATTTATCCACATGCGCCGCAACACGAAGACGCTATTGCAATGAAGAAAATACGTTCGATGGTAAATGCCTATAAAATAGAAGCAATTTCTATTGGAAACGGAACTGCCTCAAGAGAAACGGAGTTCTTCATCAAAAAAATTGCTTTTGATACTCGAGCTGTAGGCGAACAGGGCGTAGCTAAACCGGTTCAAGTTTTTGTGGTCAGTGAAGCAGGCGCCTCAGTATATTCAGCCTCTAAAATCGCTAGAGAAGAATTTCCCAATTTTGATGTTACCGTGCGTGGTTCCGTTTCTATTGGACGTAGACTTTCTGATCCGTTGGCTGAATTGGTAAAAATTGATCCCAAAGCCATTGGGGTGGGGCAATACCAACATGATGTAGATCAAAATAAATTGAAAGAAGAGCTTGATTCGACCGTAATTCGTTGTGTAAATTCTGTTGGAATTAATATTAATACCGCAAGTAAATCATTGTTAAGCTATGTAAGTGGAATCGGAGAAAAACTAGCCGAAAATATCGTACAATATCGATTAGAAAATGGCCCATTTGAAGACCGAAAGCAACTCAAAAAAGTGCCACGTTTGGGTGAAAAAGCCTATCAACAAGGCGTAGCTTTTATTCGAATTTCGAATGCTAAAAACCCCTTAGACAATTCAGCAGTGCATCCAGAAGCCTATCCAATTGTGGAAAAAATGGCAAAAGATTTAAAAATTTCTGTCAATGAATTGATCGCCAATAAAGAAAAAACTACTCAAATAAAACCTGAAAATTATATCACAACGGAAATTGGATTGTTGGGATTGAAAGATATTATAAAGGAGTTAGAAAAACCAGGTTTGGATCCGAGAAAATCGGCTAAAATATTTGAGTTTGATCCGAATGTAAAAACAATAAAAGATATAAGAACCGGAATGATTGTTCCTGGAATTGTCAACAACATTACAAACTTTGGATGTTTTGTTGATATCGGAATTAAAGAAAGTGGATTAGTTCACATTTCTCAACTCAAAGCAGGATTTGTATCCGATGTAAACGAAATAGTAAAATTGCATCAGCACGTTGAAGTCAAAATAACGGAAGTAGATGAAGAACGAAAACGTATTCAGCTTACGATGATTTTATAAATAAAAAATGTCCCAGAAACCGGGACATTTTTTATTTTGTTTCTTCTGATTTTTTATCAGCAGGTTGTTCACCTTTGGATGCGTCTTTGAATTCTTTAATTCCAGTGCCTAAACCTTTCATTAATTCTGGAATTTTCTTTCCTCCAAAAAGCAATAATACAATAACTAATATGATAATAATTTCAGTTGCTCCTATTCTTCCCATGATATGATAATTTGTTGCCGAAGCA
>CANHMG010000104.1 GCA_947461795.1 Flavobacteriaceae bacterium
CCATTTCCGTTGGTTTCAATTTCATCGTATTCTTTCCCAGTGCCAAAATATTTATCAAACTGAGCTTTCATTTGACGGAACTCCAATTCCTGAAATAACACATCTGTTTTTTCAACATCTGGTTTAGATAATTCATAATCAGATTCGTTAAAAATTACTGGACAATCAAGCAATATCGTTGCTAATTTTTTAGAAAGAATTCCTTTGTCTTTATTGGCTTCAATTTTTTCCTTTAAAGCGCCTTTTAGCTTATCAGTGTTGGCTAAAAGATTTTCCATTGAACCGAATTCTTTCAATAATTTTTTTGCGGTCACTTCGCCAACTCCAGGTAATCCAGGTATATTATCTGCGGCATCGCCCATCATTCCTAGAAAGTCGATAACTTGTAATGGATTTTCGATTTCGAATTTGGCCAATACTTCTGGAATACCCCAGATTTCGATATCATTACCCATTCGAGCAGGTTTATACATGAAAATATTTTCAGAAACAAGTTGGGCAAAATCTTTATCAGGAGTTACCATAAATACTTGATAATTTTCTTTTTCAGCTTGTTTGGCAATAGTTCCAATCAAATCATCGGCTTCAAATCCTGCCACTTCAATGATAGGAATGTGCATCGCTTTCAATAATTCTTGAATATAAGGAACAGCAATCTTTATAGCTTCTGGAGTTTCGTCACGATGCGCCTTGTATTCTTGATACATTTCATACCGATAATCACTTCCTCCTTTGTCAAAAGCAACCGCTAAATGATCTGGTTTTTCTCGTTTGATGACATCCATCAAAGCATTCATAAATCCCATAATGGCTGAGGTATCCATTCCTTTAGAATTGATACGGGGATTTTTTATGAAGGCAAAATAGCCACGGAAAATTAGAGCATAAGCATCGAGAAGGTAAAGACGTTTTTGAGCTGACATGAAGAGTTTATTTTATAATCGTTGAATGGGTAAAAATAAGTATTCCAATCATAATGTGAGACCATTGCGTTAAATTTAAACTAATAAAATTTCTAGCATTTGTTTAATTTGTTATTTTGTAAAAAAAATTCTTCATGCTATTTCGATTTTTATTCATTGCCTTCCTGTTTATTCTTATTGAAATTTATTCTTTCCAAGCAGTCAAAACATTAGTGAAGACCAAATGGATTTTAAATAGTTATTTAATAGTGAGTACTTTGCTCTTTGTTTTTATCATCTATTCATTTACACAATTTGATCGGTCTGTCGGGCAAACAAAACAGACAATGATGACGATGGGTTTGATGCTTCTCATTTATATCCCCAAAATCGTTGTTACTTTAGTCTTGTTTGGAGAAGATGTTTATAGAGTTATTGTTGGTTCCGTATATTACTTTGTTGATAATGACAATGGAGATTTCTTAAAATCGCGAAGAAAATTCGTTAGTCAAATAGGACTAGGACTGGCAGCAATCCCTTTTTTATCCTTAATTTATGGAATGACGTTTGGGAAATACAATTATAAAGTAATTAAACAACGTATTTTCTTTCCCGATCTTCCAGAATCATTCGATGGATTCACCATTACACATATTTCGGATGTTCACAGTGGAAGTTTTGATAATCCAGAGAAAATTAATTATGCAATTGATTTAATTAACGAACAAGAAGCCGATATGATTCTTTTTACTGGAGATATTGTAAATACTCATGCTAAAGAAATGCATCCGTGGATTGATTCCTTCAAAAGAATAAAAGACTATCAATTTGGCAAATATTCGGTTCTAGGGAATCACGATTATGGAGAATATGTGACTTGGCCTTCTGAAAAAGACAAAGAAAAAAATTTCCAAGACATTAAAAATTTATATGGCGATATTGATTTTAAATTGCTTTTAAACGAACATACCTTTATAGAGAAAGGAAACGATAGAATTGCCATAGTTGGAGTGGAAAATTGGGGATTGCATTTTGGAGAAAAGGGAGATGTCAATTTAGCCTCTGCAAATTTAAAAAAGGAAGACTTTAAAATTTTAATGAGCCATGACCCTAGTCATTGGGAAAATGTTGTCAAAAAGCATGAAAAGCATTTTCATCTAACTTTGTCTGGACATACCCATGGAATGCAATTCGGAATAGAAATTCCTGGATTTTTTAAATGGAGTTTAGCACAATATGTTTATAAGCAGTGGGCTGGTTTGTATGAAGAATTCGGAAGATATATATATGTGAATAGAGGCTTCGGATTTCATGCGTATCCAGGCAGAGTTGGTATTATGCCCGAAATAACGGTTATTCAACTAAAAAAAGGGGAAAAATTAGCATAATTCGTTTAAAACGCTACTTTTGTAATGTAATATCTTAGTTACAAGTGATTAGAAATTAAATTTTTTGGTTTTATGTCAAAATTTGGAGAACTTATTAATGCTCAAGTTCCTGTGTTAATTGATTTTTACACAGAGTGGAACGAATCGTCTGTTTCGATGCATCCTGTAATACGAGATGTCGCGGCTGCACTAGGCGATAAAGCAAAAGTTATTAAAATAGATGTCGATAAAAATCAAGAATTGGCAGATGCTTTACGTATAAAAGGCTTGCCAACTTTGATGATTTATAAAGAAGGTCAAATGATTTGGAGACAATCCGGAGAATTAGACGCTAATACAATTATAGGTTTGGTTCAAGAACAAATCTAAACAATACCCTCACACTTATAATCATTGTCTTTTAGGAACTTCAAGGTTCTTGGCAAAGCGTATTCTAGATTTTTGAAAGCTTTGACACTATCATGAAAAATAATAATACTTCCTGGGCTAATGTTTTTCAAAACATTTTTCAAACACTTTTCTGGAGAAATTGTTGTGTCAAAATCAGCGCTTAACACATCCCACATAATGATTTTGTATCCTGAATCTAATAGAATTTTAGCTTGAGATTTCTTGATTTTTCCATAGGGCGGACGAAAGAGTTTTGTATTTTGGTTTTTCAACACTTCACATAAAAATACATTTTCAATATAATCAGCTGTTTTTGTTTTCCAACCGTTGTAATGATTGTAGGTGTGATTGCCTATTGCATGTCCGTTTTGAATTATTGATTGAAAGATATTATGGTGTTTGTGAATGTTTTCGCCTATACAAAAGAAAGTTGCTTGAGCATCATATTGTTTCAATTGATCTAAAACCCAAGTAGTTATTTTTGGCGTTGGGCCATCATCAAAAGTTAAGTAGACTTTTTTCTCCACAGCCGGAATATCCCAAACATAATTTGAGAAAGCCCGTTTAATCATACTATTTGTTTTAATCCAATACCAATTCATAATTACACGTAAAACAAAAAAGTAGCACATTCTCAGCACTACTTTTTAAGTATCAATTATCTATTTTCTATTATTCATTATCTCTGCCAAAACGTTCAAACATTTTATTATAAGAATTGAAAACTGGCTTATTTTTAGTATAAAACTCGATGTCTCCACGATCTTTCATGACTTCAAGTAGACCTCTATAGCGTTCAATGTCGGTAATAATATCTATTGCTAAATCACTTTGTTCAGAATGTTTTAGACCATGATAAAAAGTAAGATTTTCTTTGTATTTTGTCATTAATTGTTCTAATAATTGACGTGCTTTTGCTTTTTCTCCCACTTCATAATACCCGCCAGCAAAAGGATCAATTAAAGAATAGTAACCATAATATTCTACGGGCATTTTAGTCATTGCCAAATTAATTATAGTTTTCGCTTTTTCTATTTTACCTTCATTAACTAGTTGTTCCATCAAACGAGCCAAATTGGTTCGATAAGATATACTGTTCTTTCTGGTTTCTGGATCATGATAAATGGAGTTTAATTCCCCATTACCCCAATCCCATTTCATGACAATGTTATACATCTTGTCGCTATCGATTTGACCCATGTCTAATGGACTTCCATCTTTAGGAATTGCAGTTCGAATTGGGACTAATTTATAAACCATTCCATCGAGTTGAAGATAATCTTTCATCCACAAATAATCATCATCTCCGAAACTTCCGCCGGTAAAATAGATTGGTCGTTTCCAGTTGTTGTTGGCTAAAACATCCAACATCATCAATCGGTTTTTATATAAAGCTTGGCCTTTAATTTCGATATCTATATAAGGAACTATAGAATCGTTTTGGGCTGGATTTACTACTTTGTTTTGAATAATTACATTTTTATCGATTGGAATTCGAACTTTGTTGGTTGGATAAAAGTGAATCTTTTGACCATTGTCCATTTCAAGAATAGTTCTTGGATCATCGCTGGCAATAAAATGAATTAAATCTTTAATTTCCCACCGATTTTCAGTTTTTGCATTGTGAACAGCATAGTCTAATTTATCTCCCACATATTGATCATGTGTAAAAGAAATTGGCAAACCATCAGCTTTGTAGGTTTTCATTTTCATTTGGTCAATATACCAATCCGTCATAAAAAGACTTGTATTTACTATTTTAATGTCGGTTCGTATATTTTCGATTTCTTGAGCATACCATAAAGGAAAAGTGTCGTTATCTCCGATTGTAAATAAGATAGCATTGGGTTCGCATGAATTTAAATACGCTTTTGCCATTGCGATAGCGGTAAATTTGTCAGAACGGTCGTGATCATCCCAATTTTGAGAAGCCATTAGAACTGGCGCAACAATAAGGGTTAAGGCAATAACTATAGGCCCAGCTAATTTAGGTTTTAAATAATTTTTGCAAGTATCATAAATTGCATAGACTCCAAAGCCAATCCAAATAGCAAAAACATAAAAGGATCCCACTAAAGCATAATCTCTTTCACGAGGTTCGAATGGCCTTTCGTTTAGATAAATCTTTAGTGCAATCCCTGTAAAAAGGAATAGTGCCAGTAAGACATAAAAGCTTTTTAAATCTTTGTTGGCATGAAATAGTAATCCAATTAAACCTAGTATAAATGGGAGAAAATAATAGACATTTCTTCCTTTATTGTTAAGCACATCTGAAGGTAAATTTTCTTGAGATCCTAGATGCATTTCATCAATAAATGGAATTCCGCTTAGCCAATTACCATCGATATTGTCGTATTTTCCTTGAATGTCGTTTTGACGACCAGTAAAATTCCACATCAAATAACGCCAATACATATAACCAAATTGGTATTCGAACATAAAACTGAGGTTGTCTATAGTTGATGGTTTCTCAATTATTAAATAATCACCATAACTTTTTAAGAATGAAATATAACCTTCAGTGTCGATTTGTTTTTCTGCAAAAGCTTTGCGAAACTCAGCAATTACATCTACCAATTCCTTTTCTTCAGAGTAATCTGGGTTTATTTTAAATTCAGGAACGTGACTAAAGTTGATATAATTTTCAATATGTTCTGTGCTCCACATCCTAGGAAGAATAGCTTTTTGATTGTCATCACTATTCTGTTCGGCATTTTTAAAATTATTAGTGATTATGTATTTCCCGCTTTTATAATCTCTTTCGTAATTCGGAGCTTTATCCAAATAGGGATTGTTTTCATCTAACCCAACGAAACTATCGGTATACTGTGGGCCATAAAACAAGGGATTAATTCCATATTGTTCTCTATTGTAATAGGCTAATACTTCGGCAGCATCGGAGGGTTTATTTTCATTAATAACCGTATTGGCATTAGCTCGAATAGGCAACATCATCCAAGTAGAAAAACCGATTAAAATGAATAAAATACAAAGTATTATTGTATTGTAAAAAACCAGACCTTTATGTTTAGTGTAACGTAATCCAAAGTAAAAGAACGCAACAAATAACAAAGCAACGAAGACTGTTCCGGAGTTAAATGGTAAACCGAAACTGTTCACCATAAATATTTCAGACTTTCCAAAGAAGGCCATGGTCCATGGCAATAATGATTTATATATAAAAAGAAAAATCGCAACTACAATGACATTTGCAACAATAAAATTCTTGATAGTAATGGTTTTGTAATGTTTGAAGTAGTATAACAATCCAATGGAAGGAATAGTTAATAGCGCCATAAAATGGACGCCAAAAGAAAGACCAGTCACAAGACTAATGATTAATAACCATTTATTTCCTCTAGAAGTGTTCATGTCCTGCTCCCAACGCAATCCTAACCAAAATAACAATGAAATTAATAGTGTTGCCATTGCATATACTTCAGCTTCTACAGCATTATACCAAAAGCTGTCTGAATAGGTAAAAGCTAAGGCACCCACAAAAGAACTTCCCAATATCACTATTGAATTAGAAGTATTTATTTCTGAAAATTGAGAAATTAATTTTTTAAGTATGATAGTGGAGGACCAATACAAGAATAATATTGTAAAAGCACTAGAAAAAACGGACATCATATTTACCATTAATGCCACATATTTTGCTTGCGTAGCAAACATTGCGAAAAAAGCACCAATCATTTGAAACAATGGAGCTCCAGGAGGATGCCCTACTTCTAATTTTGCTGCGGTAGCTATATATTCACCGCAATCCCAGAAACTCATCGTTGGCTCTACAGTTAGCGTATACGTTACTAGTGCAATAGCAAAAGCAAACCAACCAGTGATAGTGTTCCATTTGTTGTAATTAAAGGCTGTCATATGTATTTGGATAATTTTTAAGTGGTACAAAGAAACTATTTTTTTGAATAAAGAAAGTGGTATTAACAAAAAATTCTATGGGTTTGTAATTGTATAGTAAACTAAAAAACAATCAATTAATTATGTCTTAAATATAGAATACAACAAACAGG
>CANHMG010000105.1 GCA_947461795.1 Flavobacteriaceae bacterium
GCTTTTTTCAAATTAGCAATAAAGCTTAGCGGGTCAGCTTCTGGATGAAACTGCGTCCCGACAAAATAAGGTGTAAATCGCACGGCCATAATGGCTCGTTCAAACTGCACATGATCGCGAATCTTTTCTAAGGAAATAATCTTAGCGCCATGGTCCGAGAACACACTCAATTTAGGTTGAACCACTTGATAATCTCGAGAATCAACCGCGTAAAAAGGATCCGCTAAACCTTCAAAAATCGGATCATTATAACCTTCTTTTGTTTTGTGAACGGTCATCACTCCAAATGAAGTATCATTTCTTTTTGTAATTTCCGCTAGACCAAAGTGTTTACAGGCCATTTGGAAAGAGTGACAAATAAACAAAACATGTTTCTTTATTTCATTTTCTGTATTCCAAACTGTTAATTGGTCGATAAACTCGTAGTAGCTCTTGTCCCAAATGCCGTCGCCTTCCAGTGGATTTCCTGGTCCACCAGTTGAAATATAAATATCGAAATCTTTTACATTAGGAAATTCTGATTTTCGTCGAACGTCGAAAATTTTGAAAGTGACAATCTGATTAAACCTGTTGATAATGTCAATAATACAGCGCATCCCTTGGTTGGGCTCCCCATTGTACATATCTAAAATGGCAATTTTTATCGTATGTTCGTTCATATTTTTAGGTATAAAAACAGAAATTGGTTGTACAAATATATAATTATTTCTATTACAATCCTTTGGTGAACTCAGAAGTAATAAAATCGACCACTTTTGACAAGTCTTTGGTTTGATTAAAAACGGCGAGTTGTTTGTCCGCGCCAGTTCCGTTTTTCATGATTTCATGAACGTAATTGATCTGTTCACGACTGCCCAATTCGTCTACGACATCATCAATAAAATCAAGTAATTCACAAACAAGCAGTTTGGTTTCGACTTCTTTTTGCAATCCAAAATCAATCATATTTCCTTCAATACCGTAACGTGCTGCTCTAAATTTATTCTCTTTAATCAAGGCAATTCTGTAGATGTTGTAGCTCATATTGTGTTGCGTCAACTTGTGTAATTTGGCAACAATAGCTTGGATGATCGCAACAATACACATCGTTTCTTTGACGGTCAAACTCATATCGCAAATACGGAATTCAATCGTATCATAAAACGGATGCAAACGTAAATCCCACCATATTTTCTTTGGATTGTCAATACAATTCGTTTTGACTAAGGTTTCGAGATAGTTGTCGTAGGACGCCACAGAATCAAAATACTCTGGTAAACCCGTTCTTGGAAATTTATCAAAAACTTTGGTTCTAAAGGATTTATAGCCTGTTTGTCTGCCTTCCCAAAATGGCGAGTTGGTCGAAAGCGCAAAAATATGAGGCAAGAAATAACACGCTTGATTCATCAATTGCAATCCAATTTCTCGATTTTCAATCCCAACATGACAATGCATTCCAAAAATCAAATTGGATCGAGCTGCATCTTGCAATTCATTGACAATGGTATGATATCTCGGATCATCTGTAATAGGTTGGTCTTGCCATCTCGAAAAAGGATGGGTTCCTGCGCCTCCAACCACTAGGTCTTGTTTGGCGGCCAATTCAACAATCTTACTTCGCAGAAATTTAATTTCATTCTCCGCTTCTTGAACGTTCTTGCAGATATTCGTCCCAACTTCAACGACCGATTGGTGCATTTCAGCTTTGACTTGCTCGTTCAAAATGACTTTAGCACCATCCACAATTTTAGATAAATGAGAACGCAAGTCCCGCGTGTGTGGGTCTATAATTTGATACTCTTCTTCAACTCCAAGTGTAAAAATCGGTAATTTTCTCATCGCATTATTTTTTTAGATGCTAATCCGGCTTTTCGTTGCAATCTTTTTATGCTGAACTCGTTTCAGTATCTCCACCGCAATACGGGCACTATTAATAAATACTGAAACGAGTTCAGCACAAAAAGGATTTTCACTGCAATCCGGGCTAGGGCAATTCGTAATTCTAGATTCTATCGCTATTTTTCAGCAGCTGCATCTTTGATAAAAGTTCCCCAAGTCAAGTTCATTTTTCCTGGTTTTTGTTTTTTAGCTGCCGCAATTGCCATTTTAGCCGCTGCTTCAACAACCCATTCGAAGTTTTCAGCACCAACAGAAGTGTATTCTGCGTCTGGAGCTGGATTGCCGAAGTCTATGGCATATGGAATTCCATCACGAACGGCAAACTCAACCGTATTAAAATCATAGCCTAAACCTTTACAAAGGCGAAGCGTATAATCTTTCACTGTAGCTATTAATTTTTTATCCACTGGTGGGCCATCAATCACGTAGCGCAAATGATGCGGGTTTCTTGGCTCATATTGCATGATATGCACGTCTTTTCCCCCTAAACAATACACGCGGAAGTACTCGGTAAAAACGATTTCCTCTTGTAATAGCATCACCAATTGACCTGTTTCTTGATGTTTTTGCCAAAACTCTTCTTTGTTTTCCAATCGATATACATTTTTCCAACCGCCACCAGCATATGGTTTCATATAAGCCGGAAAACCGATATAGTCGAAAATTCCATCCCAATCCATTGGGTATTTTAAGTTTCGAAATGATTTCGAAGTGGTATCTGTAGGATGTTCTGCAGAAGGAAGAATTACGGTCTTAGGAAGCGGCACGCCAAGCGTATCGGCCAAACAGTTGTTGAAGAATTTATCATCGGCGCTCCACCAAAAAGGGTTGTTAATCACATTGGTTCCAGTAAGTGCGGCATTTTTTAAATAAGCACGATAAAAAGGCACGTCTTGTGAAATTCGATCAATAATGACTGCGTATTCACCGCCTTTATTTTGAATGACTTTATCAATTGATACTGCTTCAGCTATGATTCCTTTTTCATTTTTAGAATTCACTCTTTCAATAAAAGCATAAGGAAATGTATCTTCCATTCCGAATAATATTCCAATTTTTTTACTCATGATTACATTATTTTTAGGTTTTCGTGAATCTTCGATTTTATTTTATAATGATTTGATATTTAGAAAAATTTGATTCTTGATAAATAATGAGGAAACATTTGACGCCAGATTGGCCAATCGTGTTCTTGATCTTGGCGAACGTCAAGCCAATGTGGAATATCTCTTTGAGCCAAAACGCAACTAAGCTTTAAATTAGCATCAAAGCAAATATCCCAATTGGAAGTTCCTAGAATGATATCCATATTCCATAATTCTCGATCATTTAAGCCGTGTAGGTAATCTTCGGGACTATTGTAGTAGACGTTTTCATCATGATAACCATCCATAAAGCTTTTTATATCAAAAGCGCCACTCATAGAAAACAAATGACTCACATAGCCAGGATGTCTGAAGGCGAAATTGGCAGCATGATAACCACCAAAACTGCAACCTGCAACGGCAACTTTACCTGAGTAAGTGTTGTTTTTTACACGTTCTACGATCTCGTGACAAATCATTTTATCGTACCAAACATGGTTCTGAATACGGTGATAAGGATGAATATTTTTGTTGTAAAAACTGTCTTTGTCGATACTTCCTGGGCAAAATACTTGTATGAGGCCTTGCTCTATAAACCACCGTGCGGATTCAATAAGTCCTTGGTCTTTATTTTCATGGAAACTACCCATCGAGGTAGGGAACAAAATTACAGGATAACCCGCATGACCAAAAACTAACATTTCCATTTCTCGATTGAGATTCGGGGAGTACCACTTGAAGTATTCTTCTTTCATATACTATTTATATCTGCTTTTATGGATAGAAACTGACTTGATTTTGTTGTTCAAATCATCTAAACAATTATAATAAAAATATTCAATAAAAATCCGAAACACTTTCATTTTAGCAAACAATTGCGAGAATGTTTGAATTGATTGTAATAATTTGTGAAAAGATTAAAATATAAGCATTATATCAAAAGAGATTTGTTTAAAAGTTAATTTGAAATTCCAAACTAGGAATCAAATAAGCCAATAAACTAGCGGTGATTCAAAGAATTCAAGCTTGATTGTTCAAAACCGCTTCAAAAAGTTGCACTTGACTTTTTAGGCGTTCCATCAACATATTCATCATTCGCTTATTTAGGGACGAGGAATTCCGAATATATAGTGTATACTCATCAAGAGTAAAAAGTCCAATCACCATTCCTTTCAGGGCATTACGGAACTTAATATCTTTCTGAATTGCATTTTCAATAAATTGTAGTTTCTTATCGACAGTAAGTGAATAGAAATCATTTTTATGTTTACTGATATGGTTGCTAAATACTTCAATAAACAAATCATTTTGGAGTTTTAAAATAGGACGTAAGGTTTGATTTTGAAATCTCTCCTCCGCAGACGATTGTTCATTTACCGAACCTATTGTTTCTCCTCTCCACTGGGTCATGTTAAAATCTCTAGTTTCCATATTTTTTATTTTAAAGGTAAAAAAAAACCTCCGTTTTGTTCCGGAGGTTTTTTTTAGTTATCAAGAGTTTCTGTTAATTAGTTTTTGATTTTGAAGGTTACTCTTCTTACCAATCTTCTCGCATCAGCAGAATTTTTGAGTACTGAAGTGTCTTCTCCTGCAGCCAATATATTTAAGCGAGATCCATCGATGCCAGCATCCATAAGTACTTGTTTAACATTTTTTGCACGATCATTTGACAACTTATTATTCAATGCGTTACTTCCAATCTCGTCCGCATGACCAACAATCTCCAATGACGTTCCTGGGTTATTTCGCAAGTAGGTCAAGATGAAGCCAATTCCTTCTGTTGATTCTGGAGTAGGTCTACTTTTTCCTGCTTCGTAATAAATAGACACATAACCATCCTCAATCATTTTCTTAATCATATCAGCGTTAGCGCCTTCAATGACTGAACCAACGCTAGCTTTGTCCACAAAGTTGTTAGCCATGTAGCTTTCTAACTCATCTGGAACTCCGTTTTTGTTAACATCAACCATTCTACCTTTGGTATCTACGGCTACACCTGCGATAGAGTTATTTTCGGCGTCTAGGTAATCTGGAACGCCATCTTTGTCTGTATCATTCATCATGCTTTCTAGATCACCAATTCTCTTGTCAAGCGCTTCTATTTCTTTGAGCTTGCTTTCTTCGATAATAGCCCAATCTCCATGCATGTTATCCTTGCCTAATGAATAGGTCAATCCCAACGAAAAAGTAATCATTTTACCTGACAAATTGTTTTTTTCATCATTAAGTCTTCCGTCCCAAGTAAAATGTTGACTGAAATTTGCAATAGAACTAAAATCACCAATGATTGAAAACTTCTTAGATACGCGCACTTCAGGAGATATTCCGATCATCACACCTACGTTGTGCTCAGTTCTGTTGTAATAATAAGTGGGATCATTTTTGTCAGCTTCCAATTTGGGGGTAGTTCTAGCCACTTGGAATCCTGAATGAATTAACATGTTAAATCTTCCTAATTCTCTTTGAAGATTAAACAATCTTGCTGCATTTACTACACCTTGAATTCCTAATCTATATTGCTGTAAATGGAAATCAAGGCTTTTGTTTTCAGTGGTATTTGTAAACTTGTCGGAACTTAAATCTACCTTGAAACCAAACTGTGGACTTAACATATATCTTACACCTACACTGAAGGAGTTGATTTCTACATCTGTAAAAAAAGAATTGGGATTGAATGAGTAATATCCCGGCGAATAGGGTTGTGTACCCAAGCTTCTTCCCGCAGTTACCTCAACGGTCCATTTGTTGTAATCTTTTTTCTCTCCAGTATCATTGGCTTCCTTTGAATCGTCCTTCGGCGCCTCTTGTGCGTAAGAAAAAGAAACTGTCAGTACTGCAACTAATACAACTAGTAAACGATGTTTCATAATATATAAGGTTGTTACGACTATCGGTATAGTCAGATTTTGACATTTAAGTTGCAAATATAGGAGTTTACTTTTAAATTTCAAGTTATAAGGAAATAAAAGCAGCTTATTATTTATTAACGTTTTGTTTATAAATTGAACCGTTGTCAAACTATGACGTTTTTGAAGTTAATTTCCTTAGAAGGTTAGATTCTCGTACCTATTCTGAAAGAATTAGTTAATTTTGGACATTACTTAAAAAGATACACGATGCGCTTTCATACAAGAAAATGGGTAAAACCCGAAGATTTAAACCCTAACGGAACATTATTTGGCGGGAAATTACTAGCTTGGATTGATGAGGAATTGGCGTTATATTCTATCATTCAACTTGAGAATTCGAGAATTGTGACCAAACACATGTCGGAAATTAATTTCAGAAGTTCCGCCAAACAAGGTGATATTGTTGAAATTGGGATTGATGTAGTACGATTTGGAAATTCTTCCCTAACCTTAAAATGCGAAGTCAGAAACATCATGACCAGAGAAACAATAATCACTATTGATTCGATTACGATGGTTAGTTTAGGAGCTGACGGAAAACCGCAAGCGCACGGGAAAACTACTATCGAATTTATTCAAGATAGGTTAAAATAACGATTTTAAGACTGGGCTTCTTTTCCGGTAGATAATTCAAAAATCTCCAGATCAAAATAGCCAATCGAAGCAATAATATGGTCGAAAATATCAGCCATAATGTATTCATAATTTTCAAAATTTTTGTCTTTTGTAAACGTATAAATTTCTAAAGGAATACCTTGAGACGTTGGTTGTAATTGCCTGCATAACAATATCATATCTTTATTTAA
>CANHMG010000106.1 GCA_947461795.1 Flavobacteriaceae bacterium
CCATAGAGCAGATAACGAAAAATAAATTACAATGTCAGTTTTAAGTGGTAAAAAAATAGTACTAGGCGTTTCTGGTGGAATTGCTGCTTATAAAACTGCACATTTAGTGAGACTTTTTATCAAAGCTGGCGCTCAAGTTCAAGTAATTATGACGCCAGCTTCTAAAGATTTTGTAACTCCGCTAACTTTAGCAACTCTCTCTAAAAACCCCGTTCATTCTAGTTTTTATCACGAAGACGACGACAATGCTCAATGGAATAATCATGTTGAAATAGCTCTTTGGGCTGACCTCATGATAATTGCTCCTGCAACTGCCAATACCTTATCTAAAATGGTGAATGGCAATTGTGATAATTTATTAATAGCTACCTATTTATCGGCAAAATGCCCTGTCTATTTTGCACCTGCAATGGATTTGGATATGTATAAACATCCTTCTACGATAGCAAGTTTTAAGGCTTTGAATCAATTTGGAAATACAATTATTCCTGCAGAATCTGGTGAATTAGCTAGTGGTTTGTCTGGCGAGGGTAGAATGGCTGAACCTGAAAATATTATTGCTTTTCTTGAAGCTGACTTAGAAAGTAAATTACCTTTAAAAGGAAAAAAAATTCTAATTACCGCTGGCCCAACCTTCGAAGCTATTGATCCAGTTCGTTTTATTGGAAATCATTCTTCTGGAAAAATG
Source organism: Flavobacteriaceae bacterium (assembly GCA_947461795.1). Taxonomy (GTDB): domain Bacteria; phylum Bacteroidota; class Bacteroidia; order Flavobacteriales; family Flavobacteriaceae; genus Flavobacterium. Next base: position 689 of record CANHMG010000106.1, read on the forward strand.
GGTTTTGATATTGCGGAATGTGCTTCCAAATATGGAGCTGAAGTTATTTTAATATCGGGTCCTTCGTATTTGAATGTTAAAGATTCTGCCATAAGTTTAATTCGAATTGTTTCTGCTCAAGAAATGTATGATGCATGTCATAAATACTATAATGATTCAGATGTCGTTATTTGTGCTGCAGCTATTGCGGATTACAAACCCAAATATGTAGCAGAACAGAAAATAAAAAAATCGGAAGAAAATTTTTCTATTGAATTGGAAAAAACAAAAGATGTATTAGCTTCTTTAGGCCAAATTAAAACGAAACAGTATTTAATTGGTTTTGCTTTAGAGACTCAAAATGAAATTGAAAATGCAAAGTTGAAAATACAGAAAAAAAACTTAGATTTGATTGTTTTAAATTCATTGCAAGATGAAGGAGCAGGTTTTGGCAAACCGACAAATAAAGTTACCTTTATTGATAGTGCGAATACAATACAAACAATGGATTTAAAATCAAAAGAAGCAGTAGCTGAAGATATCATTAATAAAATAATTGAACACTATCATGCATAAATTACTCGTAATCATTTTTGCTTTTATAATTGGAAATGTAAATGCTCAAGAATTAAATTGCACTGTAAAAGTCAATTATGATCAAATAGGAGGAACCAACTTTCAGATTTTTAAGACTTTAGAAAAAGGATTATCTGATTTTGTAAACAAAACCAATTGGACGACTCAGAAAGTTAAAAACAATGAACGTATTAATTGTTCGATGTTTATTACTATTAATGAAGCTAGTGGCAATCAATTTAAAGCTACAATTCAAGTCGGATCTTCAAGAACAGCCTATAATTCAACTTATTCATCTCCTATATTAAATTATAATGATAAAGACTTCAATTTTGAATATACTGAATTTCAACTTTTAAATTATAACCCAAACTCATTTGATTCAAATTTAGTTTCAGTAATCTCTTTTTATAGTTTGATCATTATTGGAATGGATGCTGATACGTTTAAACTGGATGGTGGAATGCCTTATTATGAAGCGGCTCAAGAAATTGTTACAGTAGCTCAATCAAGTGGTTATAAAGGATGGAATCAAGGTGATAGCAATCAAAATCGTTATTTCTTGGCTAATAATTTAGTATCTAATACTTTTAGTCAATTTAGAGATGCTTTATTCCAATACCATTTTGAAGGTTTAGATCAGATGAATAAGGATTTGAAATTAGCTAAAGAAAAAATTATCGAGGCCATAACTAAATTGTCGTATATGGAAATTACTCGACCCAATTCTTTTTTAACAAGAATATTTTTTGATGCAAAGTCAGATGAAATAGTTTCAATTTTTACTGGCGGACCAGCAGTAAATAATGGCGAATTGTTAGATAAACTTTTTACAATTTCTCCCATAAATTCTAACAAATGGACTGAAATTAAGTTATAATTTCAATTTGTTTTTTTGTGCTCTTCTTCTCGCTTTTATTAAGTATTTTTTAATCCAATGATACAATCACTTTCCATCAATAATTTTGCTTTGATCGAAAAATTAAATATTGATTTTTCAAGTGGTTTTTCTATTATTACTGGAGAAACTGGAGCGGGAAAATCTATATTATTAGGTGCATTAGGTTTGGTTTTAGGGAAAAGAGCCGATTCAACTTCATTAAAAAATAAAGAAGAAAAATGCTTTATAGAAGCTCATTTTCAAATTTCTAATTATAATTTGAAGTCTTTTTTCGAATCCAATGATTTAGATTATGAAGACATAACAATACTTCGTCGTGAAATACTGCCTTCAGGTAAATCTCGTGCTTTTATTAATGATACTCCTGTTAATTTACAAGAATTGCAAGATTTGAGCGAGTATTTAATTGATATTCATTCTCAACATCAAACACAAGAGCTCTCCGAAAATGAGTATCAATTTCAAATTATAGACGCTGTTGCTTCAAATCACTCACTTCTTGAGAGTTACGGCGTTTCATTAAAACAATACAAAAAGGATAAATTGGAATTACAATCTTTAAAAAATCAATTGCAAAATTTGATTAAGGAAGAAGATTATACTACTTTTTTACTTAAAGAACTTCAATCTATTTCTTTGCAATCGATGGATCAATTGGAAATGGAAACCCAATTCGAACAGCTCAATAATGTTGAATTTATCAAAGAAAATTTAAATAAATCATTGTTACTTGCTAATGAAGAACAATATGGTATTCTTCACAATTTGAATGAATTAAAAATTTGTTTAAATAAAATTATTACATTCTCACCAAACTATCGCGCAATATTTGATCGCGTCGAAACTGTCTATATTGAATTAAAAGATAGTATTGATGAATTGTCTCAAAAAGAAGAAGATTTAATTCACGATCCTGAAAAGTTACAAGAGTTAAATCAACAATTGCAACTTCTTTACTCACTTCAAAAAAAACATCAGGTAACTACTATTTCGGAATTACAGCAAATTCAAACTCAATTAGAAGCACAGGTTCATGCCTATGCTGCAATTGAAAATAGCATTGAACAAATCGAAAATCAATTGAACTCAACCTCAATTATTTTAAATGATTTAGCCAATTTAATTCATGAAAATAGAAAAAATGCCATTCCAATATTAACTGAAAAATGGATTGAAATATTATCGCAGTTGGGAATGCCCAACGTTCGTTTTCAAATTGAGCTCAATCAAGTATCGAATTACTTCTTGAATGGTAAAGATGAATTGCAATTTCTATTCTCTGCCAATAAAGGTTCTGATTTTGGATTGCTTAAAAAAGTAGCTTCAGGGGGAGAATTATCTAGAATCATGTTGGCTACAAAAGCAATTTTGTCAACCTATTCTAAATTGCCAACGATAATTTTTGATGAAATTGATACGGGAGTATCTGGAGAAATTGCTAATAAAATGAGTGAAATAATGAAGAATATGAGTCATTCAATGCAAGTAATTGCAATTACTCATTTACCACAAATTGCAGCTAAAGGCGATGCTCATTTTAAAGTGTTTAAATCCGTTTTGGAAGAGCAAACCAATACGGAAATGAAAATTTTAAATAATGAAGAAAGAATTCTTGAAATAGCTCAAATGCTTTCTGGATTTGATGTTTCTGAGTCAGCTTTAAATCATGCTAAAGCATTGTTGAACTAATATTAAAGTTATATTTACATCGTTTTATTCTGAATTTGAATTTGTTTTTAAATAAAAATTAATACTATACATTATGATTATTGAACCAAGAATGAGAGGTTTTATTTGTTTAACATCACACCCAAAAGGATGTGCGCAAAATGTAAAAAATCAAATCAATTATATTACATCAAAAGGAGAAATTTCAGGTCCAAAAAAAGTATTAGTAATTGGTGCTTCAACTGGATTTGGTTTAGCATCACGTATCACAAGTGCCTTTGGTTCTAACGCAGCTACAATTGGTGTCTTTTTTGAAAAGCCTGCTTCTGAAGGAAAAACAGCATCCCCAGGTTGGTATAATTCAGCTGCTTTTGAAAACGAAGCGCATCAAGCTGGACTGTATGCAAAAAGCATCAACGGAGACGCTTTTTCAAAAGAAATTAAACAACAAACTATTGATTTAATCAAAGCAGATTTAGGTCAAATAGATTTAGTAATTTATAGTTTAGCGTCACCTGTGCGAATGCATCCTGAGACAGGTGTTTTGCATCGTTCTTCGTTAAAGCCAATTGGAAATTCTTTTACCAATAAAACAGTTGATTTCCATACAGGAATAGTCACTCAAATTTCAATCGAGCCAGCCAATCAAGAAGATATTGATAATACAATTGTTGTAATGGGTGGTGAAGATTGGTCGATGTGGATAGAAGCGATGAAAAATGCTAATGTTTTAGCACCAGGAGCAACCACAATTGCTTATTCATATATAGGTCCATCGGTTACCGAAGCTGTATATAGGAAAGGTACAATCGGAAGAGCTAAAGATCATTTAGAGGCAACAGCTTTTACTATTACAGATAGTTTAGCAACAATAGGAGGAAAGGCCTATGTATCAGTGAATAAAGCTTTAGTAACTCAAGCCAGTTCAGCAATTCCAGTGATCCCATTATACATTTCATTATTATATAAAATTATGAAATCGCAAGGAATTCATGAAGGATGTATTGAGCAAATTCAACGCTTATTTAGTGAGCGATTGTATACTGGTTCAGCAGTTCCTACTGATGAAAATGGAAGAATCAGAATTGACGATTGGGAAATGCGAGAAGATGTTCAAGAACAAGTGGCTAAATTATGGTTGGAAGCTACAACTGAATCACTACCGAATATTGGCGATTTGGCGGGCTATAAACAAGATTTCTTGAATCTTTTTGGATTTGGTTTTGAAGGCGTCAATTATTTAGAGAATGAAAATGAGTTAGTTACAATTTCTAGTATCAATTAATCAACTTTACTTCATGTAATTAGATTATTTTTTATTGTTATCAACAATTGTTTAAAAAAAAACAATATAATAACTCGAAGACTTATTTCTTCGAATTATTTTTTTTACTTTTAACGTATTATTAACTATAAAAAATATAGAATGAAAAAAATTACTTTTAAAGTTTTATTTGTATGCGCATTTTTATGCTCATTTATAAGTAAAGCACAATGTTTGGATGCAACAAGTGGCTTATATCCTGCTGCCACATACACACCTGCAACTTGTAATGGTATTGTTGTAAATACAATTACTGCTCTTGGGTATGCTGGAGAGTATTCTAATGTAAATGTAACTTCGGGTGAAACCTATACCTTTGGAAGTTCTGTTGCTACGGATTACATTACCATTAGCTCTGACGATGGAGTTTCTGCAGCTACTTCTGGATTAACCCCTTTAGTATGGGTTGCAGATGTCACAGGTGTAGTTCGTTTTTATACACATCTTGATGATGTTTGTGGAGAGGCAACTACTTTTAGAGCTAGAACAATTATTTGTGGTATTCCACTTTGTACTCCTGGAACAATTACATTTACTAAAGTAAGTAATTGCCCGGATGCTACATTTAATGTTACTGCAGATATTACAAGTGTAGGATCTTCCTCTGGATTTTCTGTAACAGATAATCAAGGTGGAGCTCCACAAACAAGCGACATTGGGTTATTAACTTTTGGTCCTTATGCTAATGGATTATCTGTTGTATTAACTGCTGTTCCTACTGATTCTCCTGATTGTACGTTAATTAGTGCTGCACAAACTCAAGTAACTTGTCCTGCTTTAAATGATAATTTTGCAAATGCAGAAGCGATAACTTGTGGTTCAAATTATACAGGAAATACGATTGGCTCAACGCTTGACGAAGATAGTGCACCCGATGGTTTCGGAGCTGATATGGATGCTCCGAATGTTTGGTATTCGTATACAGGATCTGGTTTTGAAGAAACTATTACTTTGAATTTATGCGGTTCATCTTATGATTCTTCAGTATTAGTATACACAGGAACTTCTGGAAGTTTGACTTTAGTAGCAGGGAATGATGATGATGCTACGTGTGGAGCCTTATTGACGACTCGTTCTAGGCTTAATTTTACATCAGATGGAACCTCTACGTATTATATTGCTATTGAAGGTTATAATGCTGGAAGTACAGGTGCTTTCACAATGGATGTAACTTGTACAGGTGTTACACCACCAGCTGTTGCTAACCAGACTTGTTTAACTGCTCTTGCTGTATCTGTTGATGGAACTGATTTAGAATCAGACAATTCATTTGGAGATGTAAGCCCAGAAGTACCAACATGTGATCCTTTCGGATCTATACAAGATGTTTGGTTTTCTTTTGTTGCGCCTTTTGAAGGAACGGTAGATTGTTTAGTTACCAATGGTACGATGACTTCTTCTAATTTTAATGTGCATTCAGG
>CANHMG010000107.1 GCA_947461795.1 Flavobacteriaceae bacterium
TCCAGCAATTGAATTAGCAACAGTTCCACTTTGATTTAACGTCCAATTTCCAGCAGGTAAACCAGAAATAGCCACTGATCCAGTGGCTAGAGCACAAGTTGGAGGTGTAGTTATCCCAATAGTTGGAGCAGCAGGCGTTACAGGTTGAACAGGAATTGGAACATTCACAGAAACTAGAGAAGTACAACCCACTGAATTGGTTACCGTGAAAGTATAACTTCCAGCAATCAGCCCAGCAACAGTTGTTGTAAGTGTATTCCCAGCAATTGAATTGGCAACAGTTCCACTTTGATTTAACGTCCAGTTTCCAGCAGGTAACCCAGAAATAGCCACGGATCCAGTTGCTAAAGCGCAAGTTGGAGGTGTAATTGTTCCAATAATTGGAACAGCAGGTGTTACAGGTTGAACCGGAATTGGAACATTTACAGAAACTAGAGAAGTACAACCCACTGAATTGGTTACCGTGAAAGTATAACTCCCAGCAATCAGCCCAGCAACAGTGGTTACAAGTGTATTTCCAGCAATTGAATTAGCAGTAGTTCCACTTTGATTTAACGTCCAGTTTCCAGCAGGCAACCCAGAAATAGCCACTGATCCAGTTGCAAGAGCGCAAGTTGGAGGTGTAATTATTCCAATAGTTGGAGCAGCAGGTGTTACAGGTTGAATAGGAATTGGAACATTCACAGAAACTAGAGAAGTACAACCCACTGAATTGGTTACCGTGAAAGTATAACTCCCAGCAATCAGCCCAGCAACAGTTGTTACAAGTGTATTTCCAGCAATTGAATTAGCAGCAGTTCCACTTTGATTTAACGTCCAGTTTCCAGCAGGTAACCCAGAAATAGCCACGGATCCAGTTGCTAAAGCGCAAGTTGGAGGAGTAATTGTTCCAATTGTTGGAGCAGCAGGAGTAATTGGTTGAACAGGAATAGGAACATTCACAGAAACCAAAGAAGTACAACCTACCGAATTGGTTACCGTGAAAGTATAACTCCCAGTAATCAGCCCAGCAACAGTGGTTACAAGTGTATTTCCAGCAATTGAATTAGCAGTAGTTCCACTTTGATTTAACGTCCAGTTTCCAGCAGGCAACCCAGAAATAGCCACTGATCCAGTGGCAAGAGCGCAAGTTGGAGGTGTAATTATTCCAATAGTTGGAGCAGCAGGCGTTACAGGTTGAACAGGAATTGGAACATTCACAGAAACTAAAGAAGTACAACCTACCGAATTGGTTACAGAAAAAGTATAACTTCCAGCAATCAGCCCAGCAACATTGGTTACAAGTGTATTTCCAGCAATTGAATTAGCAGCAGTTCCACTTTGATTTAACGTCCAGTTTCCAGCAGGCAACCCAGAAATAGACACTGATCCAGTGGCAAGAGCGCAAGTTGGAGGTGTAATTATTCCAATAGTTGGAGCAGCAGGCGTTAGAGGTTGTGCTGGTATATTGATATTAGCAGTGGCAACGGAAACACATCCAAAACTATTAGTAACAGTAAAAGTATAATTTCCAGCTACAAGCCCGGAAATGATAGTGGAAGCTGTATTTCCTGCAATGGTATTTACTACAGTTCCAGCTTGATTTAATGTCCAGTTACCAGCAGGTAATCCAGATAAAGTTACAGATCCTGTAGCTAAGGCACAAGTTGGTGGCGTGATAAGACCTATTGTTGGAACTAATGGAGTACTTGCAATAGTACATGCTGGAGTTTGACATTGAACGGTACCTACTTGAAAACATAAACCAACCGCTCCTGAAGGTGCAACATAAAAATCAACAATGGTATTTGGTAATAGTCCTGTTAAAGTATACGTTAATGCAGGTCCAGAACCAGCTGATAAAAAACCTCCTGAATTTATCTGATAACTTCTCACATATGTTCCAGCTCCAGCCACAGAAGACCAATTAAATGTAATTTGATTTAAAGTCGTCGCTCCACAAGTTACAGTAGGAACTAATAATGGATTGATAGTTATTGGAGTAGTAGTAGTACATCCCCCCAGGTTTTTATATTCAATTGTAGCGATACCCCCTGTGACTCCCGTTAAAAGCCCAGTGTTATCTATAGTTGCAATAGCAGGTGTTAATGATGTCCAAGGTGTTGTTGCATTAGGAAATAACGAACCATCTAATTGAAGATTACCTCCGGCACATGTTGAAGTTCCGAATGGGGTGTTTATTGTTGGAAATGTACTAACATACACATTTTCAGAAATACCATTTCCTAAATTATCAAAATAGGTAATAGTAGTTGCGCCAAAACTTACTGAAGTAACTAATCCGGTATTATCAATTGTTGCAACTGCAGGATTCGATGAAATCCAGGGTGTAACTGGGTCAGGAGTTCCAGATCCGGTTAATTGGGTTGTAGTTGGGCCAGGCAAACAAATACTAAAATTTCCTGTTATCGTAACGTTTGGAGCTAAACTAACACCTTTTTTATTTGAAATATGTTTCGAAGTAGAAACAGCTCTTTGTAATGTATTAGTAGTAACTTCTTGAGCATAGAAACTATTAGAAATTAGTAGTAATAGAAGAAAGGTTTTTATTTTAAATTTGAGGGAAATGCTTTTCATGTTTTATTAATTACTCTTTAAAATATGATTAAAGAGGTTAAAATCTATTTATTAATTACAACAATTTTTTAAAATTAAATATTGATTTTCAATGCAATACATCATTTATATAAATATTTATTAATTATAATTTTATATTGTCTTTCAAAACCAAAATAAAAAATTAGTTAAAAAACGATATAACATAAAATCAACTCACAAACATACAATTTTTAAATTTATGTTAATTATTTTTTTTAATTAGTTTGTTTTATTAGAGGAAAAAGAAAATAATATAATATGAAAATTTTGCTACTCTTTAAAGACTAACAAAACTATCTATTAAGCATAACTTTTGTATTAAGGATAAGTTATGTTTACTATTGATGTAAAAAAAAAGCCCTAAAACATAAGGTTTTAAGGCTTTAATAAAGTATAATTAAAAAAAATTAAATATCATCGAATTCAACATCTGTAAAACTTGATGTGCTTGGAGTTTCTTCTTCTGCTTTTTCAGTGTTGTATTCTTTTTTGAAATCTTTTTGATGACGCTCGGAAATCACTTCTTCCCCTTTATGATTTAAGACATAAGAAGTCATATCTTCTAAAATCTCGGAAAAAGCAGCGAAATCTTCTTTATACAAATAGATTTTGTGTTTTTTGAAATGAAATGAACCATCTTCTTCCGTAAATTTTTTACTTTCTGTAATTGTAATATAATAGTCATCGGCCTTAGTGGCTCGAACATCAAAGAAGTAAGTTCTTCTTCCTGCTCTTAAAACTTTAGAAAATATCTCCTCTTTTTCTAACATATCATTTTCTCTCATAATCCTAGATTCAATTAGTTTGGTGTTAATTGCAATTGCTTCGCCAGTTGACTAACGCTTGTGTCAAAAATGATAAAAAATGTTTTACAAAACAACATTTATGACAATTCTTTTTCAGAAAGTTGTTTTAAATATAACTCAGAATAATATCCTTTTTCGTTTATTAATTGATTATGAGAACCTTGTTGGATAATTTTTCCTTGTTTTATTATAAGAATGATATCAGCATTTTTTGCAGAAGAAACGCGATGACTTACAAGTATCGTAGTTTTGTCTTTGCAGTAGCTCAATAAATTATTTAATATAGCTTCTTCAGTTTCTGTATCTACGGCTGATAAACAGTCGTCTAATAATAAAATTGGAGCTTCTTTTATTAGTGCTCGAGCGATGGAAACTCGTTGTTTTTGACCCCCTGAAATAGTGATGCCTCTTTCGCCTAAAACTGTTTCATATTCTTTATTAAATTGTATGATATTGTCATGAACTACAGCCTTTTTTGCAGCGTCTTCAACTTCAGAATTCGTTGCGTTTTCTTTCCCGAATTTGATATTGTTTTTTATAGAATCTGAAAATAAAAAAGCGTCTTGAGGTACGATTCCAATGCTATTTCTTAAATCATATAGATTCGTGTTTTTTATGCTTATTCCATCAATCAATATTTCACCATCAGTAACATCGTAAAGGCGACTTATAAGTGAAAGAACACTCGATTTTCCAGCGCCTGTTTTCCCTAAAATAGCAAGTGTTTCTCCTTTTTTGATAGAAAAACTAACTTTGTCGAGTGCTTTAATATTTGTATCGTCGTAAACAAAACTTACATTCTTAAATTCAATTGAGCCATTGATAATTGATTTTTCAGGATGACTATTTTGAATGTCAGGTTGTATTTTTAGAAATTCATTGATTCTTTTTTGAGATGCTTCAGCTTCTTGAACCATTGACGAAACCCAACCTAAAGAAGCTACAGGCCATGTAAGCATATTGATGTATAAAATGAATTCAGCAATAGTTCCAATACTTTCTATGGATCCATTGATATACATCATTCCTCCAAAATAGATTACCACTAAATTACTAACGCCAATCAATGCCAACATTAACGGCCCAAATAAAGATTGAACTTTTGCCAAATGCAAACTTTTCGTTTTGCTTTCTTCGGAAAGATTGATCAAATTATTTTGATATTGATTTTCTAAAGAATAAGCTTTTATCACTCGAATTCCCGAAAAAACCTCTTGTGTAAAACTGGATACTTTTGACAAATATTGCTGAAAAATAGTACTTCGAATATTGATTTCTGAACTCAATTTAAAAATCGCATAAGATAAAAAAGGTAGAGGCAGTAAAGCATATAAGGTCAATCTAGGAGAAACATTATACATATATACAATTACAATAGTAAAACGAATAAAGGTGTTGATGGTATACATGACTGCTGGTCCAACATACATTCTGACTTTTCCAACATCTTCGCTAATTCGATTCATTAAATCGCCAGTTCGATTCTGTTTGTAGAAATTTTGAGATAAATTTTCATATTGTCTAAAAACTTCATTTTTCAAATCGAATTCGATGTGACGTGACATTACAATTAAGGTTTGTCGCATCAGAAAAGTAAGAAATCCAGCAATAATCGTAGTGGCTATAATTAATAAAATGTTGTGAATCAATTCTTTCTGAATAATCGCTGGATTAGCATTCGCTTCTCTAGAAAATTCTTCAATGGCTTTGAAAGATTTACTTATTAATTTTGGAGTAAATAATGAAAAAATTTGGGCGACAATTGTTGTTATAATTCCTATTAAAAAACTGTATTTGTATTTGACGAAATATTTGTTTAAATAGTGTAATTCTTTCATTTTATTGTGATAAAATATAGATTATAAATAAAAATATAGTTAATTTTAAAATAATACTTTAATTGTATAATATTCTATATTATGAATAGTTATTGTTAAATTAGTAATTTAAATCAATTATATTAAAATATTCTGATTTTAATGATAAATTTGCAATGCATTTTTGATGATACCCCATTTAAAAAAAACTAAATTATGACAACAGAAATCGTTACCGCAAAAGAGTTACAAAAAATGGATCCTGTTTTTGGACAAGTTTCTTTTAATGATCACGAACAAATCGTTTTTTGCAACGACAAAGATACTGGTTTAAAAGCAATAATTGGAATTCATAATACAGTTTTAGGACCTGCTCTTGGCGGTACAAGAATGTGGAAATATACCAATGAATGGGAAGCTTTAAATGATGTGTTGCGACTTTCTCGAGGAATGACTTATAAATCAGCTATTTCAGGATTGAATCTTGGTGGAGGAAAAGCGGTTATTATTGGTGACGCGAAAACAGATAAATCTCCTGAATTAATCAAAAAATTTGGAACTTTTGTTCATTCTTTGAGTGGAAAATATATTACTGCTGAAGATGTTGGGACTACTACTCCAGATATGGATTTGATTCGAGATATAACTCCTTATGTAACGGGTATTTCTGAGGCTAGAGGTGGTTCTGGAAATCCTTCACCAGTTACTGCTTATGGGGTGTATATGGGAATGAAAGCCGCTGCTAAATATCAATTTGGTTCTGATAAATTAGAGGGTAAAAAAATATTAGTGCAAGGCATTGGACATGTTGGTGAAACTTTAGTAGATTTTCTTATAAAAGAAGGCGCTAAAGTGCAAATTACAGATATTAATGAAGCACGACTTATCGATATTGAAACAAAATATGGGGCTTCCATTTTTAGAGGAGATGATATTTATAGTGCTGATGTGGATATCTATTCACCATGTGCTTTAGGTGCTACCATTAATGATCAAACGATACATAAAATTAAAGCGAAAGTAATTGCGGGTGCTGCTAATAATCAGTTGGCTAATGAGCAAATTCATGGTCAAATATTGAAAGATCGTGGGATTACCTATGCTCCTGATTTTTTAATCAATGCAGGTGGAATTATCAATGTTTATGGTGAAATTGTTGGTTATGATAAAGCGGAAGCATTGCGAAGAACTGAAAATATTTACAATACAACTTTAGAAATTTTTAGTTTTTCTGAATTGCA
>CANHMG010000108.1 GCA_947461795.1 Flavobacteriaceae bacterium
GTGGCGATGATTGGAACGGTGTTGTTGTCTAAAAAAGAAAAAACCGGAAGAACTAATGAATAATATTTTAAATCAAATCGGTATCGAAAACTACATTTTCCTTTGCGTGATTTTGTTCTGCATCGGGGTATTTGGCGTGTTGTACCGAAGAAATGCCATTATCGTATTTATGTCGATTGAAATCATGTTGAATGCTGTGAACTTATTGTTCGTAGCGTTTTCGACGTACCATCAAGATGCGCAAGGACAAGTGTTCGTGTTTTTCTCGATGGCAGTAGCTGCGGCGGAAGTGGCGGTTGGATTGGCGATTTTGGTTTCGATTTTTAGAAATTTAGGATCGATTGATATTGATAATCTAAAAAAATTAAAAGGATAATAATCTATGGATACTACTTTAGCTTTAGTCTTAGTTTTAGCTCCTTTTATAGGATTTTTGCTCAACGTTTTCTTCGGAAAAGCGATGGGAAAAACACTTTCGGGCACTATTGGAACGCTCTCTGTAGTGGTTTCTTTTGTAGTGACTTTGGTTTTCTTTATGCAGTTGACTCAAACCAATAAACCGGTTGTTATTTCACTATTTGATTGGATTCAGATCAGCAATTTTAAAGTTGATTTTGGATTTTTATTAGACCAATTGTCTTTGTTGTGGTTGTTGTTTGTGACAGGAATCGGCTCGCTGATTCACTTGTATTCCATTAGTTACATGCACGACGATGAGAAGATGCATACGTTTTTCGCATATTTGAATTTGTTCGTGTTCTTCATGATTACGTTGGTAGTCGGAAGTAATTTATTGATGATGTTCATCGGATGGGAAGGCGTTGGGCTTTGCTCCTACCTACTCATCGGATTTTGGTATAAAAACCAAGAATATAATGATGCCGCAAAGAAAGCATTCATCATGAACAGAATTGGAGATCTAGGTTTATTAATCGGGATCTTTATTCTAGGAGCTGCATTTTCAACTTTAGATTTTACTTCTTTGAAGTCTGCGTTAGCCAGTTCAAATGTTGATCCAAATTGGATTATGATTGCAGCATTAGCCTTATTTATTGGTGCTTGCGGAAAATCGGCTCAAATTCCGTTATATACTTGGTTGCCTGACGCGATGGCTGGACCGACGCCTGTATCGGCATTGATTCACGCAGCAACGATGGTAACTGCGGGTATCTTTATGGTAACCCGATTGAACTTCTTATTTGACCTAACTCCGTTTGTTCAAAATATTATTGCCATTGTTGGTGCCTTAACTGCGCTGGTAGCAGCAACAATTGGACTAGTTCAAAATGACATTAAAAAAGTGCTGGCATATTCTACCGTTTCTCAATTGGGTTTGATGTTTTTGGCTTTGGGATTGGGTGCGTACGAAGTCGCTGTTTTTCACGTCATCACACACGCTTTCTTTAAAGCTTGTTTGTTCTTAGGTTCAGGTTCTGTGATTCACGCTTTGCATGGGGAACAAGACATGCGCAACATGGGCGGCTTGAAAAAAGCGATGCCAATTACTTTTTGGACGATGTTGATTTCATCTTTAGCGATTGCTGGTGTATTCCCATTCGCAGGGTTTTGGTCGAAAGACGAAATTTTGATGGTTGCGTTTGAACACAATAAAGTTTTATGGATTGTGGGTTCTGTGGCTTCCATCTTAACTGCTTTCTACATGTTCCGATTGATGTACTTAACGTTCTTCAAAGAATTTAGAGGAACCGAAGCGCAAAAACACCATTTGCACGAAAGTCCAGGCTTAATAACCTTCCCTTTAATCGTCTTAGGAACTTTGGCCGCTGTTGGTGGATTTATAAATCTCCCAGGAAGCACTTGGTTGCATCACTACTTGTCACCATTATTTTCTAAAGCTGCCGAAGAACATGCATTCGGATCGACTGAATATATGTTGATGGGAATTGCTTTGGTGGGGGCATTTGTTGGAATTGGTATCGCGTATTCGAAATATATCAAACAAAATAATGTTCCTGCAGCAGACGATCAAATTACTGGCTTTGCAAAAGTCTTGTACAACAAATACTATGTCGATGAATTTTACGAAACTTTGTTTGTAAAACCAATCAACGCCTTGTCACGTTTCTTTAGAGATTATATAGAAACAGCGTTGTCTGGATTTGTTTTCGGATTAGGAAAAGTAACTATGGAACTTGGTGCACAAGGAAGAAAAATTCAAAATGGAAATACCGGATTGTATCTTTTTGCCTTTGTATTGGGAGTTATCGCGATGATTTCTTTTTTATTTTTAGCTCAATAATTTATACCCAATGGATGTAACTTACTTATTAATACTACTTTTAGTTGGCGCCTTAGTCACGTATATTTCAGGAGATAAATTAGCTTCTAAAGTAGCTTTGTTTTTCGGATTGGCTTCTTTCGGATATTCAATCTATTTGTTGAATTTATACAATGCAGGTCAAAATTTAGATTTTGTAACAGCTTGGATTACCAAACCAACTATTGCTTTTGCTTTAAAAGCAGATGGATTAGCTCTTGCAATGGTTTTATTAACTACTGCTTTAACTCCGATTATTATCTTTTCAGGTTTTGGAAATGACTTCAAAAATGCAAAAGCAATGTATTCTCTAATATTATTCATGTCCTTCGCCATGGTCGGAACTTTCCTTGCTGCCGATGGTTTGTTGTATTATATCTTTTGGGAATTATCATTAATTCCAATATATTTTATTGCTTTAATTTGGGGAAATGGAGACTTAGAAGAACGTAAAAAAGCAGTAGTGAAGTTTTTTATCTACACTTTAGGAGGTTCTTTATTTATGTTAACTGCTTTTGTGTATTTGTATTTACAAGCTGGAAGTTTCATGCTAGAGGATTTATATGCATTGCGATTGTCTTGTGCACAACAATTCTGGATATTCTTAGCCTTCTTTTTAGCCTATGCAATCAAAATTCCAATCATTCCTTTCCACACTTGGCAAGCGAAAGTATATCAAAAAGCACCTACCGTTGGAACCATGTTGCTTTCGGGGATTATGCTAAAAATGGGTTTGTATAGCGTGTTACGATGGCAGTTACCTATTGCACCACTTGGAGCAAAAAGTTATCAATATCTTTTTATAGGTTTGAGTCTTGCAGGTGTAATTTATGGTTCAATAGTCGCTTTACGTCAGAAAGATTTGAAAAAATTACTAGCTTATTCTTCACTAGCACACGTTGGTTTGATTGCCGCCGGAGCCTATACTTTGACCTTAGACGGTTTGCGTGGTGCAGTTTTACAAATGATTGCTCACGGTTTTGTAGTAGTAGGTTTGTTTTTTATTGCCGAAATTATTTACAGAAGATACGAAACAAGACTCATCTCAGAAATGGGAGGTATTCGTTCACAATCTCCTAAATTTACTTCCCTATTTTTGTTATTGGTTTTAGCGTCTGTGGCTTTGCCTTCTACCTTTAACTTTGTGGGAGAATTTACGGTTTTATACAGTTTGTTTCAAGTGAATTTAGGGTTCGCTATTTTAGGAGGAACTACGATTATTTTGGGAGCTTACTACATGTTGAAAATGTTCCAACACGCTATGTTAGGGGAAACCAATGCGAAACCATTTCAAGATGTAACTTTCAACGAAGGACTGCTATTAGTAATTATATTAGGTGTCTTATTCGTTTTTGGATTCTATTCAAAACCGATTACAGATTTGATTACTCCTAGTTTGGAAAATATATTAATTCACATCAACCGATAACTATCAAATAAAAAATGAATACATTAATAGCTATAATAGGATTAGGTGTTTTATGCCTTTTATTTGAAATTCTTAATTTAAGAAAAGCACTGATTCCGGCAACCATTCTTGGTTTGATAGGTATACTTGCATTAACTGTCTCTGAGTTCAATACTCCTGGAAGTTTTTACAGTAACATGATCGTTGTGAATAAATTTTCAGTAGCCTTTTCCAGTTTATTTATTGTACTTACAGTATTCCTAGTGGCTTTGAGTCACAATTTTTATGAAGATCATCCTACCAAACTTTCCGATTATATTGCGATCAAAGTATTTCTTTTATCCGGGGCTGTTGCAATGGTTTCCTTCGGGAATCTTGCCATGTTCTTTTTAGGAATTGAAGTATTATCAATCTCATTATACATCTTAGCGGCTAGTAGTCGTATGAGTTTGAAAAGCAACGAAGCGGGAATGAAATATTTCTTGATGGGTTCGTTTGCTTCAGGAATTATCTTGTTCGGTATTTGTATGATTTACGGTGCGATGGGAACTTTTGATGTTGCCGAAATTAGCGAGTTATCACGTTCCGCAGAATTACCGGTTTGGTTTCCAATCGGAATTATATTAGTAACTATTGGAATGTTTTTCAAAATTGCCGCGGTTCCTTTCCACTTTTGGGCTCCCGATGTATATGAAGGCTCGCCAGCATTGACGACAGCTACGATGAGTACGCTTGCCAAAGTTGTTGCTATGGCTACTTTATTCAAATTATTAACGGCAATGAATGCGGAAATTTCGTATCAATTTCAAATAGTCATTGTGGTAGTTTCGATAGCGTCGATGACTGTCGGAAATATCATGGCGTTAAAACAAGCGAATGTAAAACGAATGCTAGCTTTCTCTGGAATTTCTCATGCTGGTTTTATGCTGATGACTTTATTAAGCACAACGACTTCCGCAAGTAGTTTGTTGTACTATGCAACCGCCTATTCCTTAGCTGGAATTGCTGCTTTTGCTGTGATTTTGTATGTGTGCAAAAACAGAGATAACGAAGATATTGTCAATTTCCATGGATTAGGAAAAACAAATCCGATGTTAGCTGTTATATTAACTGGAGCTTTGTTATCGATGGCTGGAATTCCCGTTTTTGCTGGGTTCTTTGCCAAGTTAAATTTGTTCAGTCAAACCATGCAAGCCGGTTATTTGGTTTTAGTAATTGCTGCCGTAATCAATTCGATTATTAGCGTGGGTTATTACTTCAAATTGATTTTAGCAATGTATACTAAAGAGCCGAACGAAACTCGTACAGGAACGCCAATTTTAATTTACGGTGTTGCAGTAGTCGCCATATTATTGAATTTGATAATTGGATTATTTCCTTCTTTAGTGATGGATTTGTTAGGATAAAAAAAAACGCTTTATATAACGAACCACTAAGTTTTCTTGGTGGTTTTTTTATTTCGAATCGTTTTAATGTACGGTTTGCCCTAGCCCGGATAGGAACGGCATCCTTTTTTCTAAAGCTTCCAGCTTTATAAAAAAGATAGAGTGGATAGCCGGAATAGCTCCTTAAAAAAAATATCAACAGGACTTATATTTAACTTTTGTTGCTCTCCTTTTTTGAAGTGAAATCGTAACTTTACGAAATGTATGCTTTAGTGGATTGCAACAATTTTTATGCTTCTTGTGAACGTGTTTTCCAACCTCAGTTGAATGGAAAGCCGATTGTTATTTTATCCAATAACGATGGTTGTGTGATCTCTCGAAGTTACGAAGCTAAAGATTTGGGGATTCCGATGGGTGCTCCTGAATTTAAAATTCGGGAACAATTGAAACAGCAAAACGTACAGGTCTTTTCTTCCAATTATGCGTTGTATGGCGATTTGAGTAGTCGCGTGATGAAAATTCTAGAAGGATTTACGCCACATGTTGAAGTGTATAGCATTGACGAAGCCTTTTTGAATTTTGATGGAATGAAAATTTCCGATTACCACGACTACGGTTTGCAAATGAAAGTACGAATTCAAAAATGGTTGAGTATGCCTATTTGCGTGGGCTTTGCCGAGACAAAAGCGTTGTCGAAAGTAGCCAATAAAATTGCTAAAAAATTCCAAATCCGAACTCAAGGAGTTTATATAATCGACTCGGAGGAGAAGCGTATCAAAGCTTTAAAATGGACGAAAATTGAAGACGTTTGGGGAATTGGCTTCCGATTGACAAAAAAAATGCTGGCGAAAAACATACGGACAGCCTATGATTTTACCTTGCCTCACAACGAAAGTTTTATCAAAAAAGAAATGGGAGTTGTAGGGATTCGTTTGAAATATGAGTTGGAAGGGAAATCTGTTATAGAAATGGAAGAACCTAAAGACAAAAAGAACATAGCCATTACTCGAAGTTTTGATGGCAACATCCGAACCTTTGACGAAATGAAAGAACGGGTTTCTACTTTCGCCACCGTTTGTGCTGAGAAGTTGCGCAAACAAAAATCGTGTTGTTATGGCGTGATTTTATATTTGCGGAAAGACAAATACAAAGTAGACACCCAGCAATATAATTTTTATAAAATGGAAACGTTGCCTTACGCCAGTAATTCGAGTATTACCTTAAGCGGCGTTGCGGTGAAACTACTCAAAGAAATTTTTGAAGAAGGGGAAATTTATAAAAAAGCGGGAATTCTTATCACGCAAATTATTCCGGAAAACCAGAAGCAGTTTCATTTATTTGAAGAAGAAAA
>CANHMG010000109.1 GCA_947461795.1 Flavobacteriaceae bacterium
ATTACTCCATAAGTAACGTCGTACACATGTGCTACAAGATCATCTCTACTACTGTCTTCTGTAATGAATGTCCTTAACTTAGCATCTTTAATTGCAATTTTTTCTGTTCGTATTTTAACCGATAATATTTCTTCTAACTTTTCCTTAGTTAATGTTTTTCTGTTATCGAGTATGTATTTGTTTTTTCTTTGATTTAAAAAATCTTGTGCAGCTTCAATCATTCCATAAAAAGAGGTTTCAGCTGTATTGGGAATATAAGAAAAAACGGTGTTATCAGTGTCGTTTTCTATTGCAGTAAGAACCGCAGGTAAAATTAATTTCCCTAAGTTCTTTCTTTCTTGATAGATTTCTGCATCACTTCCTCTCGAAAAATAAATTCTTTCAAAAGAACAGGCTTTTTTAATTGTAGCTGGAATAATTTCTTCTTCGGTTATCAATCCATTTTTCTTAATTATCAATGCTTTTCCTGGTTGCAATTCTTGAACTTTATCAAAATCAACATTAAAAACCGTTTGAATTACAGGCCTTTCTGAAGCAACTACAACTATTTCATCATCTTCATAAAAATAAGCAGGTCTAATTCCAGATGGATCACGAAAAACAAAAGCATCACCATGTCCAAAAAGTCCTGCCATAGCATAACCTCCGTCCCAACCTCGAGAAGCTTTTTTAAGAATTTTTGCTATATCCAATCGTTCCGCAATAATAGGTGACGCTTCTCTTTTGGAAAACCCATTATTCTTGCAATCCTGATACAACTCGGTCACTTCTTCATCTAAAAAATGGCCAATTTTCTCCATAACCGTTACCGTATCAGTCATTTCTTTTGGATGTTGCCCTAATTCAATTAAGCTGTTGAAAAGTTCTGTAACATTGGTCATGTTAAAATTCCCCGCTACAATAAGATTTCGATGCATCCAATTGTTCTGTCGAAGGAATGGATGCACACTTTCGATACTGTTTTTTCCAAAAGTGCCATATCTTACATGCCCCAAGAATAACTCTCCTATATAAGGAATGTGCTTTTTTTGTAAAACTGCATTGTCTACATATTCAGGATTTGCGATCAATTCTTCATTAATTCGTGAATTAATCTGTGCAAAAACATCTTGAATAGGCTGTGCGTCATTAGATCTAACCCTGCTTATATATCGCTCACCGGGGGCAACATCTAATTTAATAGAGGCAAAACCAGCACCGTCTTGACCTCGATTATGTTGCTTCTCCATCAACAAATACATTTTTTGTATTCCATAGAAAGCAGAGCCATATTTTTCTTTGTAGAATTCTAATGGTTTCTTTAATCGTAGTAAAGCAATCCCACATTCGTGTTTGATCGAGTCGCTCATTGTAGTTGTATTATTCTTTAAAATAAAAATGCCCCGAAATTTCGAGGCATAAAGTTAGTTACAATTCTATATCAAAATGTGTTAAAGCTTTGAATTGTTTCAATCGCTCTTGCACTTCTTCTTTTTTAAGTTGTTGCATTCTTTCTGTTCCAAATTTCTCGACACAAAAAGAAGCTAAGTTAGAGCCTTGAATTATAGCTTGCTTCATGTTATTGAAGGATATGTTTTCACTTTGTGTAATAAACCCTGCAAAACCACCTGCAAAAGTGTCTCCAGCACCTGTTGGGTCAAATACTTCTTCTAAAGGCAAAGCTGGTGCAAAGAATATTTCCTTATTATGGAATAAAAGTGCTCCGTGCTCGCCTTTCTTAATAACTACATACTTAGGACCCATAGTATGGATTTTCGCTGCAGCTTTCACTAAAGAATATTCTCCCGATAATTGACGAGCTTCTTCATCATTAATAGTAATCACATCCACCCGTTTGATTACGCCCAACAATTCAGGTAATGCACAATCCATCCAAAAATTCATCGTGTCTAAGACTACTAGCTTTGGTTGTTTTGTCATCTGATCCAAGACACTACTCTGCACCAAGGGATGAAGGTTTCCTAACATAACGACATCTGCATCTTTAAAGTTCACTGGCACTTTAGGTTGAAAGTCTGCGAGTGTATTGAGCTCTGTCACAAGTGTATCACGTGAATTTAAGTCATTATGGTATCTTCCGCTCCAGAAAAATGTTTTCCCCCCTTTTACTACTTCGAGTCCTGAAATATCAATGTTTCTAGCAGTCAACAAATCCAAATATTCTTGTGGAAAATCATCTCCAACAACAGAGACAATGGCAGATTGCAAGTTGAAATAGGAGGCAGACAATCCGATAAAAGTTCCTGCTCCTCCTAATATTTTATCTGTTTTTCCAAAAGGTGTTTCAATGGCATCGAAAGCTACTGTTCCGACAATCAATAATTTATTCATCTGATAGGTTTGAAATTAAGGCGCAAAGGTAGTGGATAACTTTGAAAGTTACAAAAACGTCAAACTATAGTTTTTATAAAAGTTTTTCATCTTCCTTTTCATAAAAAACATCTACAGATAATACTTTTTGTTGCGAAGCCATAACTGCTAATTCATCACAGCGTTCGTTTTGCGGATGATTGTTATGTCCTTTAATCCATTTGAAATTCACTTGGTGTTTTCTGTAAATTACAAGAAATCGTTTCCATAAATCAGGGTTTTTCTTTCCAGCATATCCTTTTTTTTCCCATCCAAAAACCCATTTTTTTTCTACTGCATCTACGACATATTTAGAATCAGATACCACTAAAACTTTGGTATTTAGGTTTTTTAGTTTTTCCAAACCGACAATAACCGCCAATAATTCCATTCGGTTATTTGTAGTATGACGAAATCCTTCGAAATATTCTTTTTTATAGGTAGTTCCTACTAATTCCATCACAACACCATAGCCGCCATTACCAGGATTTCCTTTGGCGGCACCATCGGTGTAAATATGTACTTCGTGAGACAATTATTTTTATTTTTAAGGTTTAGATTTTAGGATTTTTTCTATAATTCTTGGGAAATATTGCAGTTCGAGTTGATGGATTTTTTCTGCTATTGCTTCTGGTGTTAGGCATTCTACAATTTTTATAGATTGCTGAAAGATAATATTACCCTCATCATAATGTTCGTTGACCTGATGAATGGTGATTCCCGTTTCAAATTCTTTATTCTCTAAAACTGCTGTATGAACTTTCATACCATACATCCCTTTTCCTCCATATTTAGGAAGTAAAGCTGGATGAATGTTTATAATTTGATTCGGATACTTATTAATAATTGAAGTCGGGAATTGAAGTAAAAATCCAGCTAAAACAATTAAATCTGGCTTATATTCCTTTATTTGCTGTAAAACTATTTTGTTATTAAAGTCTTCTTTTGAAAAAACAACCACCGGAACACGATATTTAATTGCTCGATCAATAACTTTTGCGTTGGGATTGTTACAAAAAACACTCACCACCTTAGCAATTGGGTTTTGTTTAAAATATAAAAGTATATTTTCCACATTAGTCCCCGAACCGGAAGCAAACAGTACAATGTTTTTCATATTGTTCTTTAAATTCATCACAAAAAAAGGAATAATAAATGATAAAAAAAGTTTTTAAAGGTTCTTTATGAAATTATTTTTTATATTCGTGTGCACATTTATTAACTAAATCGTGGATTTAAAATAAAGTTTTTTATTTTTGCCATCAAATTAAATACTAAAATTAAAGATTATGTCAGACATTGCATCAAGAGTTAAAGCGATTATCGTAGACAAATTAGGCGTTGACGAAAACGAAGTTGTAACAGAAGCTAGCTTCACAAATGATTTAGGAGCAGATTCATTAGATACTGTTGAGCTTATTATGGAGTTCGAAAAAGAATTTGATATTCAAATTCCAGACGACCAAGCAGAAAACATCGCTACTGTTGGTCAAGCTATTTCTTACATCGAAGAAGCTAAAAAATAATAATCAATTCACCCGTAGATTTGTTTTTACGGGTGTTATTGTTTTTTAATGTAAATTAATGGTTGAATTTCAATCATAAAGATATTTAATACCCATGTCTCTTTTGTGATATTCATACATGAAGAAATATTTGGGTATTCTTTGTTTAAAATCAAATCAACAAAAATAATATTATGGTGTTAAAACGAGTTGTAGTAACAGGTTTAGGCGCACTTACCCCAATTGGAAATAACATTCAAGAATATTGGGATGCTCTTGTAAGTGGTAGAAGCGGTGCTGCTCCTATTACGTATTATGATACCGAAAAACATAAGACAAAATTTGCCTGCGAAGTAAAAAACTTCAATATTGAAGATTTTATGGACCGCAAAGAAGCCCGAAGAATGGATAAGTTTGCTCAGTATGCTGTTGCCGCAAGTGAAGAAGCTATTCAAGATGCTGGAATTACTGCAGATAATGTCAACAAACATAGAGTTGGAGTAATTTGGGGCGCCGGAATTGGTGGTTTAGAAACTTTTCAAGAAGAAGTGATGAGCTATGCCAAAGGAGATGGAACCCCAAGATTCAATCCTTTCTTTATTCCTAAAATGATTGCCGATATCGCTCCTGCTCATATTTCAATGAGAAATGGATTTATGGGTCCTAATTATACTACCGTTTCCGCTTGTGCTTCTTCAGCAAATGCCTTAATTGATGCCTTTAATTACATTCGATTAGGAATGTGTGATGTCATAATTTCTGGTGGTTCTGAAGCTGCTGTAACGATTGCTGGTATGGGAGGTTTTAATTCAATGCAAGCTTTATCAACAAGGAATGAAAGTCCAGAAACTGCTTCAAGACCATTTGATGCAACTCGTGATGGATTCGTTCTCGGAGAAGGTGCTGGCGCATTAGTTTTAGAAGAATATGAACACGCTAAAGCTCGTGGTGCAAAAATATATTGTGAAGTTGGAGGTGGCGGAATGTCATCTGATGCTTATCATTTAACTGCTCCACATCCAGATGGAATTGGTGTAATAGCTGTAATGGAAAATACTTTGCGTGACGCTGGAATGAAACCAGAACAAGTAGATCATATTAATACGCACGGAACTTCTACTCCATTAGGAGATGTTGCGGAATTGAAAGCAATTAGCGCTGTCTTTGGAAGTCATGCAAAAAATATCAATATCAATTCTACCAAATCAATGACAGGACATTTGCTTGGAGCTGCTGGTGCAATTGAAGCAATAGCATCCATATTGTCAATGAAACATGGAATTGTTCCGCCTACAATCAATCATACAGTTGTCGACGAAAACATTGATCCGAGTTTAAACTTAACGTTGAATATTGCTCAAAAAAGAGACGTAAAAGTAGCTATGAGTAACACTTTTGGTTTTGGAGGTCATAATGCTTGTGTTCTATTCAAAAAACTTGAAAATTAATTTTGAAAAATATTATTCAAAAACTATTTAAAAACTCCCGTTCTAATGAAGACGGGATTTTTTTTACTGCACTTGAAAAAATATTAGGTTTTAAACCTTCAAACATTACTATTTATAAAAAAGCTTTTACCCATCGTTCCTCCAATAAATTGGATTCTAAAGGTAATGCAATCAACTACGAACGCCTTGAATTTTTAGGAGACGCCATGTTAAGTGCTGTAATTGCAGCACATTTATTCAGTAAAGCGCCAGCAGGAGATGAAGGATATTTAACAAAAATGCGGTCTAAAATTGTAAGCCGAGAACATTTAAATGAACTAGGACGAGATTTTAATTTAATTGAATTCATAGAAAGTAAAGTTCCAACTACTCATTTTGGGGAAAATATTCACGGAAATGTATTTGAAGCTTTAATTGGAGCCATCTATTTGGATTTAGGATATGATTATTGTGAGAAATTCATTCAAACAAGAGTAATACTTCCTTATGTTGACATTGCAAAGTTAGAAGGCAAGGTAATAAGTTATAAAAGTCTTGTTATAGAATGGTGTCAAAAAGAAAAAAAATCGTTTCACTATGACGTCTTTGAAGATAATGGAATAACTGGCGAGCGATTATTTGGTGTAAAATTAAGCATCGATAATAAAGTAATTGCTAAAGCAAGAGCAACTTCCAAAAAGAAAGCGGAAGAAAAAGCATCTCAAAGAACTTACTTCGCTCTTCAAAACAAAATAGATTCCAAATAAAAATTTCTTAGCACTATATCGATTTCGTTGCGAAATCACAACGTATAAGGTGTTTTTTAATGCTTTTTATCAGTTAG
>CANHMG010000110.1 GCA_947461795.1 Flavobacteriaceae bacterium
CGACGAGATAGCAGTAATGGAAATGGGTTTCAACAAAATAGTTCTTGTTTAGTTCGATATTGGTTTGGAAATCAAATGCCTAGCCCTGATAGTAGTGGAAATCCTTTTTTGCTTCAGAAATCCCCTCGACTGCGCTCGGGGTGACAAGCAAAAAAGATTGTAACGGATAGCAGGAATTAGCTCCCAAAATTACACTATTTCTAAAGCATTTTCGACGACTTGGTAGACTTTTTCTAGTTGATTTTGCGAAATAATATAAGGCGGAAGAATGTAAATGATATTGCCTACTGGCCGCAAAATAATTCCATTTTCGATAAAGTAATTGTAGAGCTTATTACGCATCGTTCCGTAATAACTTTCCTGATTTTCGGTAACGATTTCTAGTGCGAAAATAACTCCGAGAACACGCGTGGTTTTTACTTTGGGATGTGACTTTATTTTGGTTTGGAAATATAAATGACTATGATGAACTCTTTGTATATCCTTTTGAATTCCTTCAGATTGGAGCAATTTCAAACTCGCTAAAGCGGCAGCGCAGCCTGTTGGATTGGCTGTAAAAGTATGGCCATGAAACAACGCTTTATTGGTGTCATCATTGTAAAAACCATCGAAGATTTCTTGTGTAAATGTTGTAATCGCCATCGGAATTGTTCCTCCGGTTAATGCTTTCGATAAGCACATCATGTCGGGTTGCTGTAGCAAATAATCACATGCAAACGTTTTTCCGGTTTTTCCAAAGCCAGTCATGACTTCATCGGCAATGGTGAAAACGTGATTTTCTTTACAAACTGCTATGAGTTCCTCAAGGATTTCAGGAGCATACATGACCATTCCCGCGGCACCTTGAACAAGAGGTTCGAAAATAAAAGCAGCGCAGGCGTTGGATTGAATTGCTTTTTGTAAGGCATCTTTGGATTTAGATTCGTTTCCAGAAGTCGGCACTGGAATCCGAATGACATCGATCAAAGAACCTTGAAAGGCTTCCGTAAAAAAAGTAATCCCGCTAGATGCCATGGCTCCGAAAGTGTCGCCGTGAAAAGCGTCTTCGAATGCAATGACAGTCGTGCGCTTTTCTCCCTTATTATAAAAATACTGTAGTGATGCTTTGAGCGCGACTTCAACGGCAGTGGAACCATTGTCTGAAAAGAATATTTTCTTTTGATTCGATGGCAGCATTTTCATCAATTGTTCGGAAAGCAAAACAGCTGGTTTGTTGGTAAATCCTCCGAATAAAACATGCTCTAAAGTCGTGAGTTGCTCGTAGATGGCATCAGCAATAAACTTGTTGCTATGACCATAGGGATTGACCCACCAAGACGCAATCGCATCGATATATTCTTTGCCGTTTTCATCCCAAAGCAAGGCGCCTTCTCCTTTGACAATCGCTGGAAGCAAACCTGTTGTTTTGTGTTGTGTATAAGGATGCCAATGGTATAATTGGTCTTTTTCGGATAGGTTCATTTTTACAATTTTTCTAAGACGTCACGAAATGTATCGGCATATTCTGCGATTACATTCTTGTCAAAATACGGTTCATTCCATATTCGCCCTAAATTCTTGATTCCTGTTTTCGAGAGAATGATTGATTCCGTGGCTTGATTTTCGTCGCCATTAAAAAAAATTCCCGCAATAGTAATTTTTTTGTTTTTTAAGGTTTCTATAGTCATCAAAGTGTGATTGATACTTCCTAAATAATGTCGCGAAATGATAATGACCTTATAGTCTGGTTGAATCAAATCGATAATTGTATCTTTTTCATTTAGTGGAACTAAAATGCCGCCGGCGCCTTCGATGACAAGATGATTTTGCGTTTTTGGCTCTTTTATTTTTTTGATATCTATTGTGATATTATCTAAACTCGCTGCAAAGTGCGGACTAGCTGGCGTCTGCAATGCATAACTATTCGGATGAATAATTGACTTTGAGTTTGAAATATAATTATTGATTTTATGACTGTCTGATTGGTCAAGATCTCCCGCTTGGATGGGTTTCCAATAGTCGGCTTGGAGTGCTTCGGTGATGATGGCAGAAGCAATGGTTTTACCGACATCGGTGCCGATTCCTGTGATAAATAGTTTCATTTTAATCTTTGGTAGCGTTGAATTATTGGAAGACAAAAGTAGCTAACAATTCTAAAACTTTGGTGATTTCTGCTTCGGAGTTGTAACTATGAATGCAAATTCGCAAACGTTCTTGACCTTCAGGGACGGTTGGTGATAATATCGCTTTGACGTCGAAGCCATTTTGTAGTAATTGTGTTGCGATGGATTTTACTTTTTCGTTTCCAGGAATAATGGCGCTTTGAATCGCCGATTTGCTACGAACAAAAAGTGGTTTCAATCCAAGTAACTGCTTTTGTTGGTTGAAGAAATTGATATTGTTTCTAAGTGCTTCTACCGCTGTTTTTTCTTTTTCTAATTCCTGATAAGCACAATAAATTGTAGCAATGGCGTGCGGGGAAAGTCCTGTTGTATATATAAAACTACGGGCAAAGTTGATAAGATAACTTTGAAGTTCAATACTCCCTAAAATTGAGGCTCCGTGACAACCTAAGCCTTTTCCGAAGGTTACAATTCTAGCGAAAATTTTGTCTTGAAGATTTATATTTTGAAGCATTCCTTCTCCAGAACTTCCAAAAACTCCAAGCGCATGTGCTTCATCAACGATTAAAAGTGCATTGTGTTTTTCGGCTATCGAGATTATATTTTCAAAATCGGGACAATCCCCGTCCATAGAGAAAACGGATTCGGTAACGAGGTAGATGGTTGGTTTTTGGTTGTTGCTTGTTGCTTGAACTTTGGAAACTAACCGTTCCAAATCTAGATAATCGTTGTGTTGGAATTTGTAGGCTTTGGCGTTTGATAGCTGAATACCATCTCGGATGGAAGCATGACATAATTCGTCATAGAGAATAAAATCTCCTTTTTGTGGGACGCAACTAAAAAACCCAATGTTGGCATCATAACCCGAATTGAAGAGGAGTGCAGACTCTGCCTTGTGAAATTGTGCAATATGCATTTCTGTTATTTCATAAAGTGGATGATTCCCGGAAAGTAATCGAGAACCTGTGGCGCCGTTTTCTTTGTAATTAGTATCGAGAAGGAACTGATGGGTTTGATCAAAAATAGTTTTTGATTTGGCAAAACCTAGATAATCGTTGGAGGCAAAATCAATCGCATTTGATACCGCAGGCAATTGGCGTAATGCCTTGTTTTGCCTTCGAGTTTCGAGTTTGATGGAAAGATTTTTTGGAAACATCATTTTACAAAAATAGCTAACTTTTTTGGTTTCTTAATTGTATTATATTATTGTTTTACAAACTTTTATTATTGTTTATCAATAATTTTTATATATTTGAAACAACTTTAAACTTCTTAAAAATGAAAAAAATTTACCAACTTAAAACAATACTAGATATTGTTATCGTATTCTCAATGATCATCATGTTTGTTAGTCTTTTGGGTTTGCTTTATTATTTAGTGACTGGCAACATGAATAAAATAAATGTTACTATCATTGACCAGAAAATTGATCATATTGATAGCATTCTAGCAGTTGTAATTGTATTGATATCTATTGGTTATGGTTTATTTATTTATTCTCTTTATCAGTTGAAAAAACTAGTTGACCTATTTGTTAGAAAAGAATTTTTTACGGATTTATCGGTTAAAACCTTAAGAGTTATTGGTGTTTCGATGTTGTTTTCTTCTTTTTTTATGGTATTACCTGCTTACATTTATGGTGTATTAAATAGCGCAACCATTCACTTAACCATGAAAATGATTAGCCCTGAGTCGATGGTGTTTTCAATCATTATCTCTTTATTTTTTATTATTTTGAGTTCCATTTTTAAGGAAGCGAAAATGCTTAAAGAGGAAAACGAACTCGTAATCTAAACCGTTATGCCAATCCTTGTAAATTTAGATGTGATGCTTGCTAAACGTAAAATGCGGTCGAATGAATTGGCGGAGCGTATCGGAATTACTACGGCTAATCTTTCTATTTTAAAAACGGGGAAAGCTAAGGCAATCCGGTTTTCTACTTTAGAAATGATTTGTGAAATTTTAGAATGTCAGCCTGGAGATATCATGGAATTTGTTGCAGAAAAATAATCTTGCTAATTCTGAAAGTGCTACGGACGTCTTTGCCCTAGCCCAGATAGCAGCGGTTATCCTTTTGCGCTAAAGTTTACGGCTAGAATTAGTTGTAGGTGTTGCGCAAAAGATAGTAGCGAATAGCTGGAATAGCTTTTAATAAAAAACGCCTAACAAATGCTAGGCGTTTTATTTATATTTTATCGAATCTTTTAGTCAACTAAAACAATCACTTTATTGTCTTTCATTTCGATTGTTCCGGAAGCAATTTTCAACGAATACAATTGTTCGTTTACTTTGGTGAATTTTTCCGCTACTTCTTTATTGAAATGAAATGAAACCGCTGCAATTTTGATGACACCTTCTTTTAGTGTAGAAACTATTGGAGCGTGATGATTCAAAACTTGGAAACTACCTGCAACTCCTGGAAGAGAAACCGAAGTAACTTCTCCTTGGAATAATTTAGATTCGGGTGATACTATTTCTAAAATCATAATTGATAATTAATAATTGACTAAGCTTCTGCCAACATTTTTTGACCTGCTTCGATAGCGTCTTCAATTGTTCCTTTCAAGTTGAAAGCTGCTTCTGGAAGATGATCTAGTTCTCCGTCGATGATCATGTTGAATCCTTTGATGGTGTCTTTAATATCAACCAAAACTCCAGGAATTCCTGTAAATTGTTCTGCAACGTGGAAAGGTTGAGATAAGAAACGTTGAACTCGACGTGCTCTAGAAACGGCTAATTTATCTTCTTCTGATAATTCTTCCATTCCAAGAATCGCGATGATATCTTGTAATTGTTTGTATTTTTGAAGAATTTCTTTTACTCTTTGAGCGCAATCGTAGTGCTCATCTCCTAAGATTTGAGGAGTCAAAATTCTAGAAGTAGAATCTAGTGGATCTACCGCTGGGTAAATTCCAAGCTCAGCAATTTTACGAGACAATACTGTTGTTGCATCTAAGTGAGCAAACGTTGTTGCTGGTGCTGGATCCGTTAAGTCATCCGCAGGTACGTATACTGCTTGTACTGATGTAATCGATCCTTTATTGGTTGATGTAATACGCTCTTGCATCGCACCCATTTCTGTTGCTAAAGTTGGTTGGTAACCTACTGCAGATGGCATACGACCTAAAAGTGCCGATACCTCAGAACCTGCTTGTGTAAAACGGAAGATGTTATCAACGAAGAACAATACGTCTTTTCCTTGATCTGAACCTGCTCCGTCACGGAAGTATTCTGCAATTGTTAATCCTGAAAGTGCCACACGAGCACGAGCTCCAGGTGGCTCATTCATTTGACCGAAAACGAAAGTCGCTTTTGATTCTCTCATTCCTGGCATATCTACTTTAGATAAATCCCATCCGCCTTCTTCCATAGAGTGCATAAAAGCATCTCCATATTTTATAATTCCTGACTCTAACATCTCGCGAAGTAAGTCATTTCCTTCACGTGTTCTTTCCCCTACTCCTGCGAATACTGAAAGTCCACCGTGACCTTTTGCGATATTGTTAATCAATTCCTGAATCAAAACTGTTTTACCAACTCCAGCTCCACCGAACAAACCAATTTTTCCACCTTTTGCGTAAGGCTCAATAAGGTCGATTACTTTGATTCCTGTGAATAAAACTTCAGAAGAGGTAGAAAGATCTTCGAATTTTGGTGCTGGTCTGTGGATTGACAATCCGTTATCACCAGTTTTAGGTAATTCCCCTAAACCGTCGATAGCGTCACCAATTACGTTGAACAAACGTCCGTAAACATCTGCCCCGATTGGCATTTTAATTGGGTTTCCTGTACCAACTACTTCATAACCTCTGCTCAAACCGTCTGTAGAGTCCATCGAAATGGTACGAACGGTATTTTCACCGATGTGCGATTGTAC
>CANHMG010000111.1 GCA_947461795.1 Flavobacteriaceae bacterium
AAAATAGTAGTCAATGCTGTTGGATTTGGAGGAAATGCGGTGAGTATTTTACTGACACTTTAATTTTTTGTTTTTTCCAATTCTTTTACTTTTTCATACACCAATTGACTTTCAAAACCTTTTCGCAGTAAATAATCACAAAACTTTTTCCTTTTTTTAAGTTGGTTCTTTTCGGTATTATTTTCCCAAACTCGAAGAGATAAGATTTCAAATGTAGTATAATACTCTTCCGTGGTTATCTCTTTTAGTGCCATAGAAATTATTGTTTGTGAGATATTTCGTGCTTTTAGTTCGTTAATTATTCGAATATTCCCCCAATTTTTTATGCGATGTTTTCCTCGTGCAAAACTACAAGCAAATCGCTCTTCATTAAGAAATTTATTTTGAATTAAATACACAACAATTTCATCAATAGAATTCGAATCGATTGCCATTCCTCGCAATTTTTGAACAACATCGAGATGACACCTTTCTTGATAGGCACAAAAATGTTCTAGTTTTAGTTTTAGTTCTTTAAGTGTGAGTGTATTCTTCATTAAACAGTAGGGTTTATAAAGCGAATAATGTTAACAATAATATATTGTAAAATTATTGAAATAAAGCAAATTAACTCTAATTTTGTTAGTCGAAATAGAAATAGTTTTTTTGATTTTTATTTCAATTAAAGAAAATTTTTTATATGAAAATGAAATTACTATTTGTTTCACTTCTTTGTTTTGTTTCAACATTGGCTCAAACTACTTTACCTGTGTCAAGAACCGCTTGGGGTTCAACACCCGCAGGATGGACCGATAATGGTACGCCTAGAAATACTGTATTTGCCTGTTCAGGGAGTGATGGTGGTTCAACACAAGCAAGCGGAAAGTATTATAGAGTTTGGTTTACTGGAACACCTGGTACTTTAACGTATTCAATAAAAGGGAGTAATCCGACTAATGGTACATTTAAAGTCCAAGAATCTCCTGATGGAGCGACATGGTCAGATGTAATGGCTTATGCTACAATTACAGGAAGCCCTTGTATTAATGAAGTAAAATCATTACTAAGTTCAACCAGATATGTTCAATTTATCTACATAACAAAAACTTCGGGGAATGTAGATATTGATGATGTTACGATATCCACTGCACCTGAAATGAATATTCAAGGAAATTCAACGTCAATAGTTGATGGCGATTCGACTCCTTCCGTTACTGATTTCACAGATTTTGGAACAACTCCAGTTGGCATTCCAGTTATTAATTCGTTTGTTATCCAAAACACAGGAGCTGCAGTTTTAAACTTAACAAGTGCAAGTCCTTATGTAACGATAAGTGGGACAAACGCCGCCGATTTTGCAGTAACTATTATTCCAGTTACTCCAGTTGCAGCAACCACCGGTTTAACAACTTTTGAAATCACATTTACTCCTACTGCTGGTGGTTTAAGAACAGCAACTTTATCTATCGCAAATAATGATGGGGACGAAAACCCCTATAATTTTAGCATTCAAGGCACTGCTACAACTTGTACATCTGCTGTTATTGCTTCAGTTTATCCTTTATCTGGACCACAAGGAACCATAGTTACTATTACGGCAAGCTCAGGAAATCTTACAGGAGCTACTGCAAAAGTTGGAGGTGTTGTTGTTGCCACGATTTTATCAAGTACTGCTACACAATTAGTATTGGTTGTTCCTGCAGGAGCTTCTTTGGGAGGCATTGTCATTACAGATGCTCAACCTTGTGCTGTGTCTACAGCTTTTACTTTTATCAATAAAGATTTGACCTCGTGCGAAGGAAGTGCTGGCGTTTACACAGACTTAATTATTTCTGAAATCTATGATGCGCAAGCGGGATCTGGAGGAGTTATCGAAATTTATAATGGTACTGCAAGTCCAATTGATATGGGCGCTGGAGTTTATAAATTAAGAAGATATGCTAATTTTACAGATGTTGATCCGCCAGCAATTGAGCGTGCATTGACTGGAGTAATAAATTCTGGACAAGTAATTTTAATCAGAGCAGACGGAACTATTACGTGTGCTGCTCAAGTAGGAACTCCATACGCAACATTAGGCTCTGGGTTTAATGCTGACGACAGAATAGACTTGACCAAAAGTGTTGCTAATACGGTTATTGATAGATTAAGAACACGAAATAATACAGGGTTCTCTATGATTCGAGTTTCCCCTACAGGTCCATCGGCAACTTTTGTAGATACCAATTGGAATTCAAATGATACAGAGAGTTGCGCTAATTTAGGAATCTTTGATTCGACTCCGCCAACACCACCTACAATTTCAGTTCAGCCATCAGTAGCATTAAGTTGTACTAGCACCAATACATCATTAACAGTTACTGCAGCAGAAGGTTTTGTTGGGAGCAATGCTTTGGCGTACCAATGGTATGCTGTTGCTCCGAATACAACAGTTTGGACAGCATTAACAAATACGGGGGTTTACACGGGAGCAACTAGTGCAACTCTTTCCATTTCATCCATTGTAGGACTCAATGGTTATCAGTATTATTGTCAAGTACAAGAGAACTTATCAACTTGTTATATCTCAACGGTTGCAGTTCAGATTTCGAACGGAACTTTAACATGGAATGGATTTGATTGGAGAGATACGAATAACATTGTTGGCGTTCCATCCATTACAAAAGTAGCAACAATAAATGCTGCATATAATACATTTTCTAATGGTAGTTTTGATTGTTGTAGTTTAATTGTTAATAATGGATTTACCGCAACTATTGCTGCGAATAACTACATTAATGTTCAAAACAATATTACGATGGTTGGCACCGGAAACTTAATTGTTGATGACAACGGAAGCTTGGTTCAGGTTAGTGATACTGGCGTAAATACAGGTTCTGTTACTGTGAATAGAATTCACACAGTTAAGAAATTTGATTATGTGTATTTAGCGTCGCCGGTATTTAACTTCCCACTTACAAGTGTTTCCCCAACAACTTCTACCGCTCATTTATGGAAATGGATTCCAACTATCGGAGGATTTTTTGGGAATTGGGCAAACACTACTGAGAATATGATTACAGGTAAAGGTTATATTGTAAGAGGGCCTAGTGGTTTTAACAATGTAACCGCAGCAGATCATACCGTATCTTATAGAAATGTTCCTAATAACGGTATTGTAGCTGTAGATGTTGAACGTGGAGGATATACAGGGGTGGATTATCCAAATCCAAATCCATTAATCACGGATTTAGTAACAAATCATGATGACAATTGGAATCTAGTGGGGAACCCTTATGCATCCGCCATTGATGCAAAAGCCTTTATGACGTATAACACCAATATTGAAGGTGTTATTCGAATTTGGACACATGGTAATTTACCAAGTCCCGCGTTCGTCAATCCTTTTTATGCATCGTTTTTATACAATTATACGGCTTCAGATTTTATACTTTACAATTTAACAGGACCAAGTGTTCAGTCTGGTTATAATGGCTTCGTTCCTTCTGGTCAAGGTTTTTTTGTATCGATGCTTGATGGACCTGCAGATGCGACTCAGAAAGTGTACTTTAACAATGCTATGCGAAGTAAAACGTTTGATAATGCACAATTTTTTAGAACAAATAGTATTTCAGATGAAAATCGTCAATCTAATAATGGAAGGATTTGGCTAGATTTAGTTGGTCCAAATGAAAGCGTTTCTAGAACTTTAATAGGTTATGTTGAAGGAGCCACCATTGAAAAAGACAGATTGTATGATGCCTACTTAAAATTTGGCGGCAATCAAAATTTTTATTCTTTAATAAATGAAGAAGCATTAAATATTCAAGGAAGGCCAATTCCATTTAATAGAAGAGATCAAGTTTCGTTAGGGCTAAAAGTAAATGAAAATAACACCTATAAAATTGCAATTGCCTCTGTGGATGGTTTGTTTTTAAATAGTAATCGTCCGGTTTATTTAGAAGACAGATTGTTACATATTATTCATAATTTAAAACTAAACCCATATACTTTTAGTTCAGGCGCAGGGAGATTTGACAATCGATTTGTTTTAAGATATACGAATTATTCGCATGGGAATAAAGACATTCAAGAGAGTGTAAATTCGACACTTGTAACGTCAAACAATGATGAAATTTCTATAGAATCTGATTCTGAAAATATTCAAAGTGTATTGATTTATGATATTTTAGGGAGAGAAATTTATCAAAGAAATGAGATAAATGCAACTTCAATTTTGATTACTGATTTGAATGTAACTCATCAAACTTTGGTAGTGAAAATTCATTTAAATAATGGTTTAACAGTAACCAAGAAGATCTTACATTAAGATTTTAGATTGCAACAAAAAATCCCGTTTAGATTTTAAACGGGATTTTTTTATGAGATAAATAGGGATTATTTTCCTTTTGTTGACGCTTCTAAATTTCTTTCGATGACATGTCCAGGTCTTGACCATTTTGGTTTTTCCCCTAATGGAGTAAATTGAGAATCTTCAGCTTCTACTGTTGAAGGTTGCATAATTTTGATGAATGGTTTTTGAGGTTCTAAGCCTAACATTTCAAACATTTTCATGTCTTCATTTACATCCGGATTAGGAGTTGTTAATAATTTATCACCAGCAAAAATAGAATTTGCTCCTGCGAAGAAACATAAAGCCTGACCTTCTCTACTCATATTCATTCTTCCAGCCGAAAGTCGTACTTGAGTTTCTGGCATAACGATTCTAGTTGTAGCAACCATTCGAATCATTTCCCAAATCTCCACTGGTTTTTCTTCTTCTAAAGGAGTTCCTTCTACAGCTACAAGGGCGTTTATTGGCACTGATTCTGGTTGTGGACTTAAAGTAGAAAGCGCTACAAGCATGCCTGCACGATCATCAATTGATTCACCCATTCCGATAATGCCGCCGCTACAAACAGTTACATTGGTTTTGCGTACGTTTTCGATGGTTTGAATACGGTCTTCAAATCCACGAGTAGAAATGACTTCTTTATAATATTCTTCTGAAGTATCTAAGTTGTGGTTGTAGGCATAAAGCCCAGCTTCTGCCAATCGTTGTGCTTGATTTTCCGTAATCATACCTAAAGTACAACATACTTCCATATCCAATTTATTGATGGTTCGAACCATTTCTAATACTTGATCGAATTCAGGTCCGTCTTTAACGTTTCTCCATGCAGCACCCATACAAACACGAGAAGAACCACTTGATTTGGCTCGTAATGCTTGTGCTTTTACTTGTTGAACAGACATTAAATCATTTCCTTCAATATCCGTATGATACCTAGCAGCTTGAGGGCAATACCCACAATCTTCAGGACATCCTCCGGTTTTTATAGAAAGTAAAGTGGATACCTGGACCACATTTGGATTGTGATTTTCTCTATGAATTGTAGCAGCTTCATAAAGCAAATTCATCAGAGGTTTGGTATAGATTGCGACTATTTCTTCTTTTGTCCAATTGTGTTTAATAGTACTCATACAGCTATTTTTATTGAACCTCAAAAGTAGGGAAATTGTTCTGAACTAACAAGGTCAGTATATTTAAAAATAGTGTTTAAAAAGAAACAACGAAGCTTAATCAGAAAGATATTTATTATTATAATAAAACATCAATAGGAGAGTAACAATAACGGAAGATGCAATTCCTTCAACAAACAAACTAATGCAATAAATGTTTACAGAAGGATTTCCTCCAAATAAAAATGTTTTTGACAAATTTTGAATAAAAGCATCTCCACCATTCAAATAACTATAGGCTAATAATCCAAGAATACTAAAAAAAACTCCAATAAATGAAGTTGAAAATGCTGAAATTGCATTTGAAAGAAAGTCTTTATTTCCTTCAATTAAATTGGAAAC
>CANHMG010000112.1 GCA_947461795.1 Flavobacteriaceae bacterium
AGCTTTGATAAGTTTTGGAGTAACCTTCAGAATTACAAAAGCAATTTTGTGGTAATTGTTTAATTCTAATTGATGTTAAAGTTGAATACGCTGCGAAGTATTGATTTTATTGGGGCTCATAACGATTTAAAATGTAAAAAGGACACTATAAGTATACTCGCAAAATGCCCTACGGGCTTATAGCATTCTTTTTATGGTAAAAACCTCTGTAAAGTATTATAAATAATGGGCTAAGAAGATATTCAACTTTGGCATGTTTTTGAATTGCCAAATTATTTGAGTTGTATTGAGTGCTGTGAGTTAATAATGATTTCGGACAGTCCTTGCAAATAGATTCTTATGAGATAATATTAAACAACATTAATTAATTGAATAGATGTATATATATTTGTGTAAAAATTATAAAATAACTGTATGATAGGAATTTATACTCGTATTAGCGGTAACAAAGAAGATGGCAAAGACACATCGATTGAGATACAATCGGAGCTTGGAATTGCTTTTGCGAAAAGAATAAGTTTACCATATAAACTATATAGTGATATTGGTATCTCTGGTGCTAAAGACGAAATTGAAGACAGACCTGAATTTGCATTATTATTAGCTGATATCAAGAAAGACATAATTACAGGTGTTTGGGTGCTAGAACAAGCTCGTTTAGAAAGAAGTCCTTCGGTTTGGCAGTTGTTCCAATTGATTGCCATTGATAAAAAAATAAAGTACTATCCAAATAGCGTTGAAACAGATTTGTCAGACCCAATGATTCAGTTCTCTACAGGAATATTATCGTTGGTTAATCGTTTATACAGTCAACTGACCAGACAAAAAGTAAACTACACTTTTGATAAGCGAGCCAGTGAAGGATTTACACATGGAATAACACCATTCGGCTACAACAAAGGAGCTGACGGTAAATTTGAGATTAACCAAGAAGAAGCCGACGTAGTAAGGAAAATATTCGCATTATCATTGGAAGGTAACGGCACTTACACTATTGCTAAGTTATTAAATAAGGAGGGCATCAAGACTAAGTATAATAAAGTTAAACCACCTAAAAAAGCAATCAAACGAAAAGATTCGTATACTGGTGTAATAACAATTCATGACAAAAATAAAATACTATGGCGTGGTAACGTTATATACGACATGCTAAGAAACACAACATATAAAGGTACAAGAACTTGGAATAAACCAAAGCGAATTTCTGGTAAAGAGAAAGCAATTAATAAAAGTAAAACGGTTATTCAAGTTGAAGTACCACCCATTATCAGCGTCGAATTATGGGATAACGTAAACCGAAATCTAGTTAAAAACAAAAAGAACGCAGGTAGAAGAAGTGAATTTAAGTATTTGTTAAATGGACTAATCTCATGCGGTTGCTGTGGTAAAGAATACCGAGGTAAAAAAAGAATATCTAATAAAGACTCTGCCTATAAATGCGTCGCTATTGGTAACTGCAAAGATTCACGGGGAATATCAATCATTCGCTTTGAAAATTTTATCATCAACCATTTGTTTCTGAACAAGAATCTAAAAGAATTGATAGCTGACTTGCCCATTAATGAAGAACATGGAGTTGTGCTTAAACAACAATTAACAAAATCTGAACAGGAATTAGATAAAAAAGTTAGGTTAAAGAACAGGTATTTAGATTGGCAAGAGGACGAAATCGCCTCAAATGATAGTGATTTACTGAAAAAATTTAATGAAGTTACCCGAGACATAGAAAATCTAAAGTTAAAAATTGACACCTTAAAACAACAGATTATTGAATCTGACATTGGTAAGGTTAAATTCGATAAAGCTATAAGTGAATACAAATTAACGACTGGTTTTGACGATACAAAAAGGCTAATACATTCTTTAGTTGAGCGTATAAAAGTTAACCACAAAAAATTAGAACGTGGTGGTGTCTACTTCATTGAAATTAAGTATAAAGGATTTGAAGAAGCCTCTTTATTTACTACTGATTGGTTTAGTGTTAATTGGGATTGGATAAGTCATAATAGAAGTAAAGCAACAACGTCAGAACAATTAGCCGAAGATATAGAAGACTTAAAGGCACTATACAAATTTAAAGGTATAGAGTTAACAGCTAATGAGCTTAAAGCTGAAATTGAAGGTTTTGAAGGTTTTGAATCAGTAAGTGGAATGTATGAAACCATTAGTTTAGATAAAGAAAATCTTGTAACCTTTAATTAAAAAACACTACACTATTTACCCGCATCAATATGTACTTGCGTTGGATGATTCGTCAAGACAAAACCGGTGTCGATTTAGGCATTTGGAAAACTATTTCACCATCCAAATTATCTTGCCCATTGGATGTTCATTCTGGAAATGTAGCTCGCAAATTGGGATTGTTAACTCGAAAACAAAACGATGGAAAAGCTTTGGCAGAATTAGACAAATCACTTCGAAAATTAGATGCTATTGATCCTGTAAAATACGATTTTGCTTTGTTTGGGTTGGGAGTATTTGAAGGGTTTTAATAAACAAAAACGTCTTTTTTTTCTCACAAGACTAGTTTTCAGGAAATTACAAATTTTTAGATTTTTGGGTAGGGTAAAATGAATGTTAAATGTCTTATAATGAAAACCATTTATTATCATTTAGACTTAAATTAGCACCGCCATTTGTATTTTATACAAAAAAAACTTAACCAACTTATGAATTTATCAATTTTTAATAGAAAAGCCTCTTTAAAGGTCTTGCTAATTTTAGTACTAGTAACCAACTTTATTACTTATTATTTTGTACATACAAAGGATCTAACAAACTCAGAAAATAATATTGATGAATTACAATCTGAATTATTCAGTTCAAATTCTTGTAATTATAAAGTGAAAAGATTAACCGGCTACGATTATATTAATCCAATATTGTTTGTAGATAATAAATGTGAATCCGATGATTTAAATGCTACCAAACAAAGTGTAACCACTGTGATTGATAATTATAAAAAAATAGGAGTTCTAAATTCTGCTTCATTCTATTTGAAAGAGTTTAATGGAAATGGTTGGACAGGAATAAATACCACAGAAAAATTTTTTCCTGGATCTTTGATGAAAATACCTTTAATGGTTACTATTTTAAAAATGGAAGAATTAAATCCTGGATTTTTAAATAAAGAGATTCAATACAGTCAAAAGTATTCCTATACCAAACACCCCAATTACAAATCAAAATCTATTGTATTGGGTCAAAAATATTCTATCAAAGAATTGCTAAATTATATGATTGAGTATTCTGACAATGATGCTACCACCTTATTATTTAATAATATGAATATAACTCAATATAAAAAAGTATTTACAGATATAGGATTAGTAGCTCCCGATATTACATCACAAAATTATCCGCTTACTTCAAGAGAGATTTCCTATTATATGAGAATACTTTATAATGCCACCTATTTAAACAAAAAAAATTCTGAATATGCTTCAGAATTGCTTCAGAAATGTAATTTTACTGAAGGCTTAAAAAGCGGATTGCCTAATTCTGTAAAAGTGGCTCATAAATTTGGTGAAGCTGGCGATCAAAGCGAACAGCAACTTACAGAAACTGCCATTGTATATCTCAATAACAATCCTTATGTACTTACAATTATGACTAAAGGAAAAGATTACAAACAATTACCTCAAGTTGCTAAGGAGATTTCAAGTATTGTGTATCAAAATATGATTCAAAATAATACTGCAGGCTCGATGTAAATAGTAGTGCTTTCAATGCCTTAAAAAGCGTACCTTTGCGCAAAATAGAACTAAATGAGCACTTTCGAGCAATTCAACCTTCCAAAATCCGTTCAAAAAGCAATTGATGAATTGGGATTCTCGATTCCAACTCCTATTCAAGAAAAATCTTTTTCAGTGATTATGTCAGGTCGCGATATGATGGGAATTGCACAAACGGGTACTGGTAAAACCTTTGCTTATTTATTGCCCTTATTAAAATTATACAAGTTTACTCCAACCCATACTCCTAAAATAGTCGTTTTGGTTCCAACTAGAGAACTAGTAGTACAAGTCGTTGAAGAAGTCGAAAAACTAACCCAATACATGTCGGTTAGAACTTTAGGGATTTATGGTGGTGTGAATATCAATACTCAAAAAAAATCAGTCTATCAAGGAATTGATATACTAGTAGGTACTCCGGGAAGAACTATGGATTTGGCTCTAGATAATGTGATTCGATTTGATGAAACTTCTAAATTAGTGATTGACGAATTTGATGAAATGTTGAATTTAGGATTTCGTCCGCAACTAACGTCGATATTAGCGATGATGAAACCCAAACGACAAAACATTCTTTTTTCAGCAACCATGACGGATGAAGTAGATGCCGTTTTGAATGATTTTTTTGATTTCCCAGAAGAAGTAAGTTTGGCATCTTCAGGAACTCCATTGGAAAACATCACTCAAATTTCCTACGCTGTTTCTAATTTCAATACGAAGATTAATCTCTTGAAACATTTATTGGCAGAAAATGAAAACATGAGCCGTGTTTTAATTTTTGTGAATAATAAGAAAATTTCTGATATGCTTCACGAGAGTATCGATGATGATTTTGAAGGGCAATTTGGTGTCATTCACTCCAATAAATCTCAGAATTATCGATTGAATACAATGGCTACTTTCCAGGAAGGCAATTTGCGTGGCATCATTACCACCGATATTATGGCGAGAGGTTTGGACATTTCGGATATTACTCACGTCATCAATTTTGAAATGCCTGAATTTCCTGAATTGTATATGCACCGAATTGGAAGAACGGGTCGTGCAGATGCAACTGGAACAGCAATTAGTTTTTATACGGCAAGAGAAGAAGAGTATAAGTTAGGTGCTGAAGTTTTAATGAATAAAGAAATTGAAAACATTCCATTTCCTACTGAAGTTGAAATTTCACTCAAATTAATTGGCCCAGAAAAAGACAAAGAACCCATAAAATTCTTGTTGAAAAAACCAAAATTAGACGGCGATGGTGCTTTTCATGAAAAGACTAAAAAGAATAAAAAAGTCAATTTGGGCGGTCCTTCGAAAACCAAAAAGAAAACTTCGGGTTCGGTTAATAGAAATATGTTGAAGACTCGAGATAAAAAAAGAAAAGACAAAAAATAATTGACAATTGATAATTAATAATTGATAATTCGTTGTTATTTTTGACAACTGAAAATCATGGAACTCAACTAAAATCAGTATGCAATTTAAACATCCGGAAATTCTCTACTTCCTATTTTTACTGATTATTCCAATATTGGTTCACTTATTTCAATTGCGTCGATTTAAAAAAGAATATTTTACCAATGTTCGTTTTTTAAAGGAAATTTCCATTCAAACAAGAAAGAGTTCCAAAATCAAAAAATGGTTGTTATTAGCGACACGTTTGTTGCTTTTAGCTTTTGTCATTTTAGCTTTTGCTCAGCCTTTTTTTAAAGCTAAAGACAGTAAAAACAGTCTCAATGAAATGTATCTCGTGCTTGACAATTCCTACAGTATGCAGGCAAAAGGGCAAAAAGGAGCCTTGCTAAAAAGAGCTGTGGAAGATTTGTTAGAACATGCACCAGCAAATCAGAATTTTTCTTTGATTACGAATTCGGAAACGTTTTGGAATACGGACATTAAATCCATTCAAAAAGAATTACAAAACCTACAATACAGTCCATTGCCATTTCAATTGGAAAGCGCGATCGCTAAAATCAAATCGCATCCTTCGAATTTGAATAAAGATATAATTGTAATTACCGATGCTATTGGACTTCAAGCCAAGCAACTCAA
>CANHMG010000113.1 GCA_947461795.1 Flavobacteriaceae bacterium
ATAAGCGCTGAAAGCATATAAGCGCGAAACCCACCACAAGATGAGATTTCTTTTAAGGGTCGTGGAAGATGACCACGTTGATAGGCTATAGATGTAAAGGCAGTAATGTCATAGTCGAGTAGTACTAATAACCCGTAAGCTTATGTACACATCCAGCCTCGCAAGAGGCTGGAGAAACTTTCTTTCTTTTAAACAATTTTTTCTTTATCTCAGTATGTTAAGATATTATGTATTGTTAATCAGTCTAAACTGATTACCCTTGCAAAACGACTTAAGGTGGTTATTGCGGCGGGGCTCACCTCTTCCCATCCCGAACAGAGAAGTTAAGCCCGCCTGCGCAGATGGTACTGCAATTTGTGGGAGAGTATGTCGTCGCCTTTTTTAGAAAAACCCTTCACTAACGTGAGGGGTTTTTTGTTTTTGTTCAAAATTGGACGTTCGTTGTTCAAAATTCAAAATTGAGAAAGGTGGAATGTTGATTAACGAACAACGAATGTTGAAGTTCGTATCGTGATCGAATAGCACGGCCGCGTGAGGGATAGCAGCGGAAATCCTTTGTTGCCGTTATTTACTTCGTCAGTTTGCCAAAAGGCTCGGGTGGCAACAAAGATTGGGAGCGTATAGCCCGACGGCGCGGAATAATGTTCCTTTGAAGCTAGATTTTCTTGAGCCGGCACGCCCAAAAAATCTTACTTCAAAATGCCAGCGACGCTTTGAACCGTCGTCAAATGATAACCCGATTTTGCTTTTTCAAAAATACTTTTCGCCCAAACTTTTCCTTGTGGCGTTTTGACCATTTCTTTGTAGAGCGTTTGCAACGAACCGGTTCTGCTCGTCGCAATCATAAACGCTTCGATGGCAGGATACGCAGGTTGGTACTGGTGCTTGATCGCAATAACAAACCACTGGCGCTTTATGACAAAATTGCCTTTGTCGGAGAAATGAAATTCATCATCCAAATCGGTCATTTCTTTGGTGGTGAGGTCTTCGGGAAGATGATCGATAAAGTATTGTTTTTCGTTGGTCGATTTGATAATGTTACTCAAACCTTTAATTCCTGTTTTGCGCCATTGGGCTTGAATGCTATCGATGGTGTTGAAATCTTTGGAAATCGGCACGATGATGTTGGATGGAATTCCAGGCTGGTAAATCCACTCGTCGAGTTTGATTTTGTTGGCTAGCGCAGCATCGTTTTTCACCACGTTTTCTTTGAAATAGGTCACAAAATCTTCCGTGGTAATCGATTGAAAAGCGTGGGCATTAAAGTAGTCTTTTAGAAAAGCATCCATTTTATCGCGACCTACAGCGGCTTCGATGGTTTGTAAAAATGCATAGCCTTTTTCATAGGGAATATCGCTCAAGCCATCATCTGGATTTCTGTCTGTCGTATTGACTTTAAGTTTGGTGTCGGGATTGGTTTTTCCGTATTCTTCGATGTTTTGACTCAATACTTTTCTGCTGAAAACGTCTTGCATTTTAGCTTCATTGACACCAAAAACCGCTTCACCAATGCGATGTTCTACGTAAGTGGTGAATCCTTCGTT
This sequence comes from Flavobacteriaceae bacterium, assembly GCA_947461795.1. GTDB lineage: Bacteria > Bacteroidota > Bacteroidia > Flavobacteriales > Flavobacteriaceae > Flavobacterium. The sequence goes on from CANHMG010000113.1 coordinate 1,545, forward strand.
GAGCCAAATATCATCCCAAGTGGCGTTGGTCACTAAGTTGCCACTCCAACTGTGACCCAATTCGTGCGCCAGCAAACTGGTTAAGGAACGATCACCTGCTAATACGCCCGGTGTTAAAAAGGTTAAGTTGGGGTTTTCCATGCCGCCATAAGGGAAACTTGGTGGTAATACCAACACATCATAGCGTCCCCAACGATAAGGACCATAGAGTTTTTCGGCTACCTGAACCATTTTTCCCAATTCGGCAAATTCCCATTGGGCTTTGTTAATTTGAGAAGGCTCTGCATACACGCCAGTTCTGTTGTCGATGGATTTGAACTGTAAATCGCCCACAGCAATCGCCATTAAGTAGGACGGAATAGCTTTTTCTTGTTTGAAAGTATAGATACCAGTAGTGTTTTTTTGTTGGGAATTCGTAGCACTCATGACCGCCATCAAATCCTTTGGAACGGTAACTTTAGCTTTGTAGGTGAAACGAATTCCGGGAGAATCTTGGCACGGAATCCAGGTTCGTGACCAAATGCTTTCACCTTGAGAAAATAAGAACGGTTTCTTTTTGTCGGCGGTTTGTTCGGGTTTTAGCCATTGCAAGGCCACGGCGTCTTTGGTGGTGCTGTAATAGATGTTGACTTTCGTAGTGTTCGGTTCTATTTTGATGTGGAGTGGTTTTCCGTGGAATTCCACTTCGGTTCCAAGACTAAATTTTGTTTCTTTTTCATCATCGCCAAGCGTTACTTTGGTAATGTTGAGTGTGTTTTCATCGAAGATAATTTCGTTTCCTTTGGAGGTATTGTCAATCGTCCACGTTGCTTTACCAAAAATGGACTGCGATTCAAAATCAACTTTGATCTCTAAATCCAAATGCTTGGCGACAGCCTCATTGGGTTTGGCGAAAGAATGTTCATCTTTGACAAATTGATGTACAGCAACAACTTCCTTCATTTGGCAAGATAAAATAGTTGATAGGAAACAAAGGGTAATTAGCTTTTTCATGGAAATTTATTTATACTGTAAATTAAATAAAAAATTCCCGTTCTGAAGTATCACAACGGGAATTTGTATTTTTATAATGATGCCTTTGCTTGTGCTCGGGTAAATTAGGCTAGCATCGTGACTGGATTTTCCAAATACTGTCTTAGTGTTTGAAGGAATTGCGCGCCAGTAGCACCATCAACCGTGCGGTGATCGCAAGCTAAAGTCACTTTCATGGTATTTCCTACCACGATTTGTCCATTTCTTACAACAGGTTTTTCTTCGATTGCACCAACCGATAAAATTGCAGAGTTGGGTTGATTGATAATGGAAGTGAATTCGGAGATACCAAACATACCCAAATTAGAAACGGTGAATGTACTTCCTTCCATTTCGTTTGGCTGTAATTTTTTCGATTTGGCTCTTCCGGCTAAATCTTTCACGCTAGTACCGATTTGAGATAAACTCATTTGATCTGTATATCGCAATACAGGAACCACTAATCCGTCTTCTACAGCTACTGCTACACCGACATTTACATGGTGGTTGATGAGGATGGAGTCTTCTCTCCATTGTGAATTTACTTTTGGATGTTTTTTCAACGCCATTGCACACGCTTTAATCACCATATCATTGAAGGAAACTTTGGTATCTGGAATCGTGTTGATGGTCGCTCGTGATTTCATCGCCTCATCCATCGCCACTTCAATAGTCAAGTAGAAATGTGGTGCGGTGAATATAGATTCAGACAAACGTTTCGCAATAATTTTACGCATTTGCGAGTTTTTGATTTCTTCTGTAAATGTTTCTCCAGCAGGAACAATAGGTTTCACGGCAGGCACACTTGCTTCTTGATCAGGTGCTGATGGAATTTGTGGTGAGCTTGCAGCACTTGAAGGCGTATAGTTTTCGATATCGCTTTTGACAATACGTCCGTTTTCGCCAGAACCTTTCACTTGCGCGATATTGATTCCTTTTTCTTCTGCTATCTTTTTAGCCAAAGGAGAAATGAATATTCTTTTTCCGTCAGACACCACTTGAACTGTATCTTCTGTAGTAGTTTCGGTTTGTTTTTGCCCCTCGACTGCGCTCGGGGAGACAACTGCAGCAGCACCTCCTTTTTTATAATTTTCAGCAATTCCTGTTATATCAGTTCCTGCTGGTCCGATTATGGCAAGTACGCTATCGACAGGTGCGGTTTCGCCTTCGTTAACTCCTATAAACAAAAGAGTTCCAGCGTTGAATGATTCGAATTCCATGGTGGCTTTATCCGTTTCAATTTCAGCTAAAATATCACCTTCTGAAATCGTGTCGCCTATTTTCTTTAACCAAGAAGCTACAGTTCCGTCGGTCATAGTATCGCTTAGGCGAGGCATGGTTACCACTACAACACCTTTTGGTAAAGTGGTTGTTGGTTGTGGGTTGTCAGATATTGGAGTAGCTTCAGCTTTCTTGTCCTCTGCTACTGGACCAGCAGTTGCTGCAGCTTGTTTTGAGGCATTTAATAGAGGAGCAATGTCTTCTCCGGCGGTTCCTATGATGGCTAAAAGTGCATCAACTGGAGCGGTTTCACCTTCGTGAATACCAATATGAAGTAGCGTTCCTGAATTGAACGATTCAAATTCCATTGTTGCTTTGTCTGTTTCAATTTCAGCTAAGATATCTCCTTCGCTTATTTTATCGCCCACTTTCTTAAGCCATTTTGCTACAACACCTTCGGTCATTGTATCACTCAAGCGTGGCATCGTGATAATTTTTGCCATATTGATTATAGTTTATGGGGAATAAATGGATAGTTTTCTTGTTCGTAAACCACATCGTACAATTGTTGTACTTCTGGGAATGGTGATTCTTCAGCAAAAGTTGCGCAATCTTCAACCAAGGCTTTTACTCTTTCGTCGATGGCTTCAATTTCTGCATCAGTGGCATATTTTTGATCTTTGATTACATCTAATACTTGCGTAATAGGATCAATTTTTTTGTATTCTTCCACTTCTTCTTTAGATCGGTATAATTGTGCGTCAGACATGGAGTGACCTCTATAACGATAGGTTTTCATTTCTAAGAATGTAGGTCCGTCACCACGGCGAGCTCTATCAATAGCTTCATGCATGGCTTCGGCAACTTTTACGGGATTCATTCCATCAACTGGACCGCAAGGCATTTCATAACCCAAACCAAGTTTCCAAATATCAGTATGATTTGCGGTTCTTTCAACAGAAGTTCCCATAGCATATCCATTATTTTCTACAATGAATACCACAGGAAGTTTCCAAAGCATTGCCATATTGAAAGCTTCGTGAAGCGAACCTTGACGCGCAGCTCCATCACCAAAATAGGTTAAGGTAACACCGCCAGTATTGAAATACTTGTCAGCAAAAGCAATTCCAGCACCAACTGGAATTTGAGCTCCTACGATTCCGTGTCCGCCATAAAATCCTTTTTCTTTAGAGAAGATATGCATTGACCCACCCATTCCTTTTGAAGTTCCAGTAACTTTTCCTAGGAGTTCCGCCATTACAGCTTTAGGGTCAACACCCATGCCAATTGGTTGAACGTGATTTCTGTAGGCAGTAATCATTTTGTCTTTGGAAAGATCCATTGCATGTAAAGCACCTGCAAGCACAGCTTCCTGACCATTATATAAGTGAAGAAATCCTCTTACTTTTTGTTGAATGTAAAGTGCGGCTAATTTGTCTTCAAATTTCCTCCAAAGTAGCATGTCTTCATACCACTTCAAATAAACTTCTTTGGTAACTTCTTTCATCTGTTTTTCTAACTTGATTGTTGATGTATAATTGAAACGCAAAAAGTAGCCTCACACAAATTTGCGAAAGGCAAAAGTAAAACATTCCGAGTAAGAAGTAAAATTTAAAAGAGTAATTTTTACGATTCTACAAGAAGTTTTTATCAAATGTAAAAGGGAGCAAATTTTTAAGGGAATCCGATTTGTAAATGGCTCCAATTTCGCCCATAAAGTAAATTTCTATGGGGAAATCTTGTTTAAATTCATATTCAGAAATAGATTGTCTACACGCACCACAAGGAGGAATTGGAGATTTAGTTTGATTGGTGTCTGAAGCAGCTGTAATTGCCATTCTAAGAATTTTTGCCTCTGGATA
>CANHMG010000114.1 GCA_947461795.1 Flavobacteriaceae bacterium
AAATCCAATCGATTTTTTTATGGAATACTTTTATCCATCTTGAATTTTTTGCCCATACCCTTTTATGTATTTGCCAGTATTAGTATCGCTAGCTCTGGCTATTTCCATTTTGAAAAGTATGAGATATTCTATTTTGTCACTGGAGTCGTTTTCGGTTCGTTTTCTGTTTTTTATTTATATATCGTAGCCTTTAAATTCATCGAAAAGAAAACCACCTTTCTAACCAAAAACATCAATACCATTATAGGGTCTATTACCGCTTTGATGGCTGTTTTTACCATTTTTAAACTCGTGTACCATTAATTATGGAAGCCAATTTCTTCGAAAGAGTTTATCAAGTTGCCAGACAAATTCCGTATGGAAAAGTTACTTCCTATGGCGCCATTGCCAATGCATTAGGTACAGGAAGATCCGCTAGAATGGTAGGTTGGGCAATGAATGCCTGTCATAATTTTGATGATGTTCCTGCACACCGAGTTGTAAATAGAAATGGTTTACTAACCGGGAAACATCATTTCGAAGGCACCAACTTAATGCAACAATTACTCGAAAGCGAAGGAATAGAAGTAGAGGACAACCAAATCATAGATTTTAAAAAACACTTTTGGCAACCTGAAATACAGCTGTAATAAAAAATAAAAAAAACCGAACATTTAGTTCGGTTTTTTTATTTAGTAACCAGCGCCAGCGCCAGCAATAACTTCAATAGGATGCCAAGTTGTTTTGATTTCCTGAAAATTAGAAATCAAATAAGGAGATTCGTGTTTTTCATCAAAATAATCTCCATCCTCACGAATAAAAACGCGTTTTAGATTTTCTATGGCTAAGTCTTGAATGTTTTTTATAGTGTTTGCATCATCGCCACAATATACAATGGCATTGACATCTTTATGGGCGGCAAATTGGGTAATTAACTCGGTTTGATTTCCGGTTAAAATATTGACAACGCCTCCAGGAACATCAGAAGTTGCTAGAACTTCAGCAAAAGTAATTGCACACAAAGCCAATTGTTCTGAGGCTAAAACTACACATGTATTTCCGCCTGCTATTATTGTAGCAACTTGTGTTATTAATCCCAATAAACCACTTTTTTGTGGTGCAAATACCGAAACGACACCTTCGGGTTCAGGCACAGAAAAATTGAAAAAACTACCCGAAACAGGATTCACACTGCTAAACAGTTGGGTGAATTTGTCACACCATCCAGCATAATAAATCAAGCGGTCAATACTTATATCAACTTCTTGGGATGCTTTAGCATTAGAAAAACCTTGAAGCTCTAATTCTGCAATAAATTGTGTTTTTCTACTTTCTAAAACTTCCGCAATTCGATATAAAATTTGAGAGCGATTATAAGCAGATTTATGAGACCATGAACCTTGAGCATTTCGAGCTGCTACAACAGCATTCCTGTAATCTTTAACGGATGATAAACACATATTGGCTACTATTTTCTTGTTCGATTTAAGTTGATAATATCTTCCGGATTCCGTTCTTGGAAAACTTCCTCCAATATATATTTTATAGGTTTTTAAAACTTCTATTCTAGACATAATATAATTATTAATCAAATTTTAAATAAGGCTCTAATCCATGAAGACCACCTTCTCTACCAAATCCACTTTCTTTATAACCGCCAAAAGGGGAAGCCGGATCAAACTTGTTAAAAGTATTTGCCCAAACAACTCCTGCGCGCATTTGCGATGTCATGTTAAATATTTTTGACCCTTTGTCTGTCCATACTCCAGCAGACAATCCGTAAGGAGTATTGTTGGCTTTTTCAATGACTTCATCTATGGTTCTAAAGGTTTGAATTGCGAGCACAGGACCAAATATTTCTTCTTGTGAAATTCGATTCGATTGGCTCACATTGGTAAACAAAGTAGGGCGACACCAATATCCTTTTTCTGGCAAATCACAAGCTGGTTGATACATTTCTGCGCCTTCTTGTTTTCCGATTTCAATATATTTCTGAATCGTTTCAAGTTGTTTTTTAGAATTGATAGCGCCGATATCTGTGTTTTTATCTAACGGATCACCAACATGCAACGACTGCATTCTGTCTTTTAATTTTTGCACGACAGTTTCAAAAACAGATTCTTGAACATACAATCGAGAACCAGCACAACAAACATGGCCTTGATTAAAATAAATTCCGTTCACAATTCCCTCAACTGCCTGATCTAAAGCGGCATCTTCAAAGATGATATTCGCAGCTTTACCACCCAATTCCATTGTAGATTTTTTGGAAGTTCCTGCAATAGCTTTCATAATAATTTTACCCACTGCGGTAGAACCTGTAAAAGCAATTTTGTTGATGTCTGGATGATTTACGATGTGGGAACCTGTCAGTCCCGCACCGGATACAATATTGACAACTCCTGCAGGCAAACCAGCTTCTTGTATCACCTCGGCAAGAAGATATAAAGTTAAGGGAGTCGTTTCTGAAGATTTAATTACCACAGTATTTCCAGCAGCTAAAGCAGGTGCTATTTTCCATGCGGCCATTAGTAATGGGAAATTCCATGGAATAATTTGTCCTGCAACACCCAATGGTTTTGCTTTTCTGTTTGGAAAGGCATAATCAATTTTATCAGCCCAACCTGCATAATAGAAAAAATGAGCTGCTGCTAGTGGAACATCAATATCTCGCGATTCTCGAATGGCTTTTCCTCCATTTAAAGTTTCAACAACAGCAAACTCACGAGCACGCTCTTGAAGAATCCGAGCGATTCTATAAATATATTTCCCTCGTTCTTTTCCTGAAAGTTTCGACCAAACGGTGTTGTAGGCTTTTCGAGCGGCTTTAACGGCTAAATCAACATCTTCTTCATTGGCTTCAGCAACTTTAGCCAATACTTTCTCGTTTGCGGGATTAATGGTATCGAAATATTTACCAGACTTTGGCGCTACAAATTGTCCATTAATAAATAAATCGTAAGACTCTTTTAGTTTAAAATGAGAGGTGCTTTCTAGTGCTGGAGCTAAATTCCAGGTGGAACTAAAATCTATAGTATGCTTTTTTTTCATTAGAATTATACTTTTGAGAAATAATCGTTTGATTGGTAAATACCACTTTTTTGTTTAACAATTTGAAGTAACACATCATTTGCTAAACTACTTGCTCCAAATCGGAAATAATCGTTTGTTAACCATTTACCGCCAAGAGTTTCTTTTACTAACATTAAATATTGTAATGCTAATTTTGAATTAGAAATTCCGCCAGCTGGTTTCATCCCAATCATTATTCCTGTTTGATAATAATAATCACGAATTGCTTCTAACATGACCAATGTTACGGGTAAAGTTGCAGCAGGTTTGATTTTCCCAGTGGATGTTTTAATAAAATCAGCTCCAGCATACATTGCAATATCACTGGCTTGACGAACTTTATCCAAAGTGCCGATTTCACCTGTTTCTAAAATAACTTTAAGCTGCACATTTTTACCACATGCTTCCTTTATTATGGCAATTTCATCATAGACAAAATTATATTCTCCACTATGAAATTTACCTCGGCTAATAACCATGTCTACTTCATGAGCTCCGTTGTCTACGGCTATTTTCACATCTAATAATTTGATTTCTGAACTGGATTGACCACTGGGAAATGCTGTAGCTACAGACGCCACTTTCACTTTGGTTCCTTTTAATTCATTGACTGCAGTTTTTACAAAATTTGGATAAACACAAACCGCTGCAGTAGCCGGTAATCCCGGTATGTCATCATGTAAATGATGTGCCTTAAAACAAAGTTGCTTAACCTTTTCGTCTGTGTCAGCTCCTTCTAAAGTGGTTAAATCAATCATATTCAAGATCATGTACAACCCTTGTAGTTTGGAATCTTTTTTTATACTTCGTGAAGTTATTCTTGCAATTCGGTCTTCAATACCAACTTGATCAATTCGTGGAGTATTTAAAAAATCTATTTGTTTCATGTATTCAATTTAAAAATAGAACAATATATAGCTAATCAATTTAGCTAAACGAAACACAAATATAGGAATAACTTAAACAAGAAAACAGGGATGTTGTTTAAACTGTTAACTTTAAAAGGAATGCATAAATATTTATGTTTATCAAATATCTAGAATTAAGGGGAAACTATATTCCATATTAACTATTTCATATTTTTCTTAATTAAGAAATAATCTAAATAATCATTATATTTACGCCTTCAAAAACAATAAGTAATAGGAAAGTAAAACTGTTGGGTAACAACATACATCCTCAAAAACGCCTTACTATTCAGTTTTAAAATTCAAAAACTGTAAAGAGATTTAAATACAATGAAATTAGATAAAAACGAAATTCTTAAAGCCCTCGAAACCATTACTATTGCTGGTGAAGGAAAAAGCATGGTAGAAAGTGGCGCCGTCAAAAACATCGTGGTTTTCGGTAATGAAGTTGTCATCGACTTAGTCATTGCAACTCCAGCCATGCACATCAAAAAAAGAGCAGAAGACGATATCAAAAAACTTATTCACGAGCAATTTTCTCCAGAGGCGGTTGTGAAAGTAAATATCAAAGTAGAAGCGCCAGTAAAAGCAGCAAATCCTAACGAGATAAAAGGAAAAGCAATACCTGGAATCAAAAATATCATTGCGGTTGCCTCTGGAAAAGGAGGCGTTGGGAAATCAACCGTAACGGCAAACCTAGCAGTAACTTTAGCCAAAATGGGCTTCAATGTTGGGGTGTTAGATGCCGATATCTACGGACCCTCAATGCCAATTATGTTTGACGTTGAGTCGGAGAAACCTATTTCTATTACTGTCGATGGTCGCTCCAAAATGAAACCTATCGAAAGTTATGAAGTCAAAATTTTATCCATCGGATTTTTCACCGCACCAAGTCAAGCCGTTATTTGGCGTGGACCCATGGCTTCCAAAGCACTCAATCAAATGATCTTTGATGCCGATTGGGGTGAACTCGATTTCATGCTCATCGATTTACCACCAGGAACAGGCGACATTCATTTGTCGATCATGCAATCACTGCCCATCACTGGAGCTGTTGTCGTGAGTACACCACAAGCCGTTGCTTTAGCCGATGCCAAAAAAGGAGTGTCGATGTTTTTGTCCGACAGCATCAACGTTCCCGTTTTGGGAATCATCGAAAATATGGCGTATTTCACACCAGAAGAATTACCAAATAACAAATATTATATCTTCGGAAAAGAAGGAGCAAAAAACTTAGCAGCAGATTTACAAGTGCCATTTTTAGGGGAAGTTCCTATCGTACAATCCATTCGTGAAGCAGGCGATTATGGTCGTCCAGCAGCCATGCAAACAGGTTCTGTTATCGAAAGTGTTTTCGAAGAAATTACACGCAATGTTGTTCAAGAAGTGGTGAAAAGAAACGAAAATTTACCAGCGACAGAAGCAATC
>CANHMG010000115.1 GCA_947461795.1 Flavobacteriaceae bacterium
GAACATCCGATTTTAAAATTTCATTATAAAGATTTTAAAAACTTTGGAATTTGGACCAAAACAGAAGCGCCTTTTATATGCCTTGAACCATGGCTAGGGTATTCTGACTTAGTGACTAGCAATGGAAACCTTGAAGACAAAGAAGGAATACAATTGGTTCCTGTAAATGAAACTTTCAATTGTAATTTTACCATCGAAATACTATAAACCATTCCGTTATGTTAGTGATTAATTTTCATCCTTTTCAAAACCTTGAAACCGAACGATTGCTCTTGCGACGTATCGATAATACAGATGTAAATGAAGTTTTTGCGCTTCGAAGTAACGCTTCAACGATGCAGTATATTCCCCGACCTTTGGTTCAAAATGACCAAGAAGCATTAGCGCATATTACGATGATTAATGATAAAATCGAGAACAACGAAGGAATCAACTGGGCAATTACAATCAAAGGCAATCCAAAATTGATTGGAATCATTGGGCATTATAGAATTCAACCTCAGAATTATCGAGCTGAAATCGGTTATATGATTTTACCGGAATACAATGATCAAGGCATTATCACAGAAGCCATAAAAGAAGTCGTCCGGTTTGGATTTGAAGAAATGCAATTGCATTCAATTGAAGCCATAATCGACCCAAGAAACCTTGCCTCTGAGCGCGTTTTGCAAAAAAATGGTTTTGTCAAAGAAGCGCATATTCTAGAAAATGAGTTCTTCGACTGCAAATTTATCGACACGGTGATTTATTCCTTGTTGAAAAGAAACTTCAAAGGATAGCCATTTACATTTTTAATTTTGGTAACGTTCTAACATACAAATCTTCAACTTTTTTTCTGGCCCAAGCTGTTTTTCGTAAAAAGGTCAAACTAGATTTCACACTTGGATTGTCTGAAAAACACTTGATTTTGATGAGTTCTGACAACGTATCAAATCCATAATAGTTAACTAATTGTTCTACTATTTTTTGAAGTGTAATTCCGTGTAATGGGTCTTTTGAAGTTTCCTGTTGCATCCAGCAAAAATAACATTCCATTACTAACTATAATTAAAAAATCCATCAAAATTTCTCTTGATGAATTTTATTAATTTTTAAAAAAGAATTATTGTACCGCTAAAAAGGCATTGATGTTTCCATATCCAAAAACTGTACTTTTATTTGGATAGAAATTTCCGGATTGCTTCATTTTAGTTAAAACCTGATCTCTAGTCCATGTTGGATTTTTAGCCCAAACTAATGCCGCTATTCCAGCTGTTGTTGCCGTTGCAACCGACGAACCGCCAATATAGTCGGACTGTCCATTGTAATAACTGTCAACGGGCACATTATTACCCGAAACAGCTCTTTGCATCACTATAGTAAAATCAACTTTTGATCCTGTATGACAATCATCGCATGCTGTTACGATAGAGCCTTCTTTAACTCCAGTCACAGCAACTGTTTCAGGCATCCAAGCTGGGAAAATGACACCTACAAAAGTGGTGAAACTTGTGGAGGTTCCCGCTGCGCAAAAAATTAGTTTTCCTTTGCTATAGGCTAATCGAATGGCATCTTCAATTTTACCCACGGAGAAAACATAGCCCATTGACATGGAAATAATTTTCACATTCGCATTATTTGCTAATGCAGTAAATGCTTTCTTAACACCTTCTTGCTCTTGATAACTATCTACCACAACATTAGAGGCTGCTCGATACATCACTAAGTTAGCATTGTAAGCCACACCCACCGGTAAGCCATTATTATTTCTTGGAGCCGTTGCAACAGAAGCCATGCTTGTTCCGTGACCACATTGATCATTTGGGCCATCTACCGTTGTACTCCATGGCCAAATAGAATCTACATACACACCAAATTTTTGAACAGTTCTACCAGAGGAATCTCCCGTGTTGAAACTGGTATTTAATAAGGTTTGATTCGGAGAAAGTCCAGTATCTACAATGCCTATTGTTATGCCACGACCTGTACTAAAGGCCCATGCATTTGGTATGTTGTGTTGGTAAAAAGTCCAAGGCACTTGAGCATTTGGAGATACCGTTGTATAATCCGCTGTACTTAAAACCTCAGATTCAAAACCACAACCTGATGAACTCGAGCTAGAAGCCGCGCTCCGAAATTGAGCATTCTTTTTGGAAACATATTGATAGTCTGCAGGCTCTATATATCGAATATAGTTACTTCTTTTTAGAGCAATTATAGTTTCTTGTTTCGTGATGATTACATTGATAATATTTAAATCAACATCTGCAGAAACTAAAATTTTACTTAAAGTCTGGTTTTCATAATTCATAATAATATTCAATAAATCTTCCTGAATCTGTTGGTTATTACTGCTTTTTGATCGATCGAAATCAGATTTTGAATTTCCAAATCCAATTGTAATTACATTGTTTCCATGAAAAGCAGCACTCCATAACATTTGAGTAGAAGCTTCCTTCCAATTAAAATTACCTTTAGAAGTTATAGCATCGTCGATGACTGTGTTTACCTGCAATATTGACATTGGCTCTCTTTGAGCAGCATCGATAACAATAGGTGTTTTTTCAGAATCTTCTTGATTACAAGAAATAAGAAAGACAAATAAAAAAAATGAAAAAGGAATTAGTTTATTTCTCATCGGTTTGAATTTTAATGATTTGAAAACGAAGTTACTAAATCAAGTTGAATTTAAATCAAATGTTAATAAAAATATAATATGTTCAAAAAACCTATCACAAACAAAGATTATTAAAGCAATTAATTGCCTTTCTAAAATTCACTTTTTATAGTATCTTTGCGCTCCTATGCTCAAAACAATAAACATCCTCAACAAAAGAGCACGCTTCGATTATGAAATTCTCGAAACGTATACCGCTGGTATTGTCTTAAGCGGCACGGAAATCAAATCGATACGTTTAGGGAAAGCCAATATCACGGAAAGTTTTTGTGAATTCAATGATGCCGTTGAACTTTTTGCTATCAACACGTATATCGAAGAATATGCTTTTGGAAATCAATTCAATCACAAAGCCCGAAGTGAACGTAAATTATTGCTCAACAAAAGAGAATTAAAAAGTTTAGCAAAAAACGTTCAAGCCAAAGGATTGACCATTATTCCTTTAAAATTGCATACCAACGAAAAAGGCTTAGCCAAACTCGATATTGGATTGTGTCGTGGTAAAAAAACCTATGACAAACGCGAATCTTTAAAAGAACAAGACACCAAACGTGATTTAGATCGAATCAAAAAAAGTTTCTAAAAGTCAATTTTATGACTAAATTTGTCATAATCGATTACGACTTATAACTTTGAAAACACTACTCAAAACAGCTCGAGAAAAAAAAGGTTTCAAAACTAGGGAAGTTTCCCGTTTATTGAAAATTGACCAGGCTTTAATCAGCAAATTCGAAAGCGGGCAACGCACTCCAACCAAAAAACAAGTCGAACAATTAGCCCAACTTTTAGAAATAGATTTCGAAATTTTAATGACAGCCTGGCTCAAAGAAAAAATAAGACAAGCTATTTCAGGAGAAACATTAGGATTAAAAGCCTTACAAGAAATTGAAAGAGAATTGAACCCAGAAACAGCAACCAATCAAGCGGTCAATCAATTGTTTGAAGAAATGGAAGCTTTAAAAACAAAAATGGAAGCGTTAAGAAACACTCAGAGTTCCTAATTTTTATTCTCTAACAACGGTACAAATCGAAATTCACCAAATTCGTGTTTTTCAAATTGGGTTTCATTTTTGCGAATCAACATGGTCATCACTTGATGTTCCTCTCCCAAAGGAATCACCAACCTACCCCCTATTTTTAATTGTGCCATCAACGGTTTTGGAATAATCGGAGCACCCGCTGTGACAATAATACTATCAAAAGGCGAGTGATTTTCCAATCCTTTATAACCATCACCAAAAGACAAATGCTTCGGGCGAATTCCCAATTTTGGCAATAATGCAGAAGTGAGTTTAAACAATTCTGTTTGTCTTTCAATACTATAAACTTTCGCTCCCATCGCACACAAAACTGCGGTTTGATAGCCAGAACCAGTTCCTATTTCTAAAATTTTATGATCTTTTTTTACTTCCAACAATTGACTCTGAAAAGCAACGGTATAGGGCTGTGAAATGGTCTGCCCTGCACCTATTGGAAATGCTTTGTCTTGATACGCATAATCTTCAAAACTCGAATTCAAAAACAAATGTCTAGGGATTTTCTTAATGGCTTCTAAAACGGATTTGTCGGTAATTCCTTTTTCCTTCAACAACGCTACTAACTGATTGCGAAGTCCTTGATGTTTGGCTGTATCTTTCAAAATGTAGGTTGATTTTATTTGGCAAAAATAGGAAAGTTATCAGAATTTTTAGGAGCTATTTCCTGCTATTCGCTAAATCTTTTTTTTCGTGCCTCAAAAAAAGGATACCGCTACTATCAGGGCTAAAATAATGAGTTAATAACCTGAACGGAATTCTTATTTAAATGTTGAATTATAAATTTTAAATGCACTAAATAATTGTCAAATATCAATTATCAATCATCACCCGAGGCGCAGCCGAACCGTGCTGAGTCATTGAGAACCTTAATGATAAAATAGATTGCACGAAGCAAATTAATTCCTATTTTTGTTCAAAATTATTTTTATGCTAAAAGTAGGTGTTTTAGGTGCGGGTCATCTCGGGAAAATTCATTTAAAATTATTGCAACAATCCACCCAATACGAACTCGTTGGTTTCTATGACGAAAATCTTGAAAACGGAAAAAAAATTGCAGAGGAGTTCGGATACAAACAATTCAATACTATCGCCACTTTAATCCATGCGGTGGATGTCATCGATATAGTAACTCCAACCCTTTCACATTACAAATGTGCTAAAGTGGCAATCAAATCAGGAAAACATGTTTTTATCGAAAAACCCATTTCCAACACCGTTGCTGAAGCAGAAGAAATCATTGCCTTAGCAAAAGAATACAATGTCAAAGGGCAAGTTGGACATGTAGAACGATTCAATCCTGCTTTCATCGCCACCAAAGACATGATCGAAAACCCAATGTTTATTGAAACACATCGTTTGGCTGAATTCAATCCACGAGGTACGGATGTTCCTGTAGTTTTAGATTTAATGATTCACGACATCGATGCGATTTTAAGCGTGGTACATTCAAAAGTAAAAAGAATTAATGCAAGCGGAGTGTCCGTTATTAGCGATACACCCGATATTGCGAATGCACGTATAGAATTCGAAAATGGTTGCGTGGCGAATTTAACTGCCAGTCGTATCTCAATGAAAAATATGCGTAAGTCACGTTTCTTCCAAAAAGATGCGTACATCTCAGTAGATTTTTTAGACAAAATTTGTGAAGTCGTAAAAATGCAAGATGCTCCCGAAACTCC
>CANHMG010000116.1 GCA_947461795.1 Flavobacteriaceae bacterium
AAAAATCATCTGATAATAAATCTTCTTTTTTCATAAGACTGTGTAAAATTTAAAATTAAACAAAAAAATAATGGGGTTTTAAAACCCCATTATTTTTCTACTTACACAGTTTATGGTTTAGTACCTTTTAATGAGTCAATTGCTTTAATAATGCTGGAAATTTCGCTAATTCCGTTCTTTGTTCAGGACTTAATCCGCTCATCAATTTGTGTTCGAAACTTTTTAAAGCATTTTCTTTTTGCTCTTTAGTTAAGGTATTGTCAGATAAAACGTCAT
This sequence comes from Flavobacteriaceae bacterium, assembly GCA_947461795.1. Lineage (GTDB taxonomy): Bacteria > Bacteroidota > Bacteroidia > Flavobacteriales > Flavobacteriaceae > Flavobacterium. The sequence goes on from CANHMG010000116.1 coordinate 277, forward strand.
GTTTCATCGTCATTAAAGTTACTAAATCAGCTTGTAAAGTTTCAGAAATTTTTACTTTTGAAGCTAAAGCAGTAATATCATTTTTTGCTGCTTGATTGTTAGTTACTTTCTTTTCTTGTGCATTAGCATTTATAGTAAAGGCTAACAATAATGTTACTACGGCAATAATTTTTTTCATGACTAAATTTTATTTAAAATAAGAACCAAATCTAATTTTTTTTTTCGATACTTCAAAACTTTTAGGTTTTATTCTTTCTTTTCTGTTTCTTCCGATCTTCGCTTCATACGATCTTTCATTTTTTCTTTATTTTCAGTCTTTATGTCTTCCCATTTTTTCATTTGTTCAGGAGTAAGGATTTTTTGAAGTTTGTCCGTCATCGCTTTTTGATCTTCTTCTCGCTGTTTTGCTCGCCCTGCTCGTTCTTCTGCCGTTGGCTTTGTCCCTTTTTCTTTCATCGCTTTGAAGTCTGCAACTGCTTTTTCTCTCTTTTGTTGTTGCTCAGCTAAAATCGGAGCAATCTCTTTTTGTTGCTTTTCATTCAAGTTTAACATCGCTGACACTCTTTTCAATCGAAGTTCACCTCTTTGTTCCGGAGTCATTTTTTCCATTTCGGCTCTTTTTGAACCTGCTTTTTTTTCTTCTTGTGCGAAAGTTGTCAAACTAACAACTAAAAGAGCCCCTAAAAATACTTTTTTCATGATTATTTATATTAAAGATTATTTGACATTTTGACCTTCCCAAATGTAATAGGTTTAATGTCATTTGTTCATAAAAGTAGAATTAATTTATAAGTATAATTGGAATCATACATTGACAGTTATACAATATTGAAATTTGTACAAGAAACAATTTCAACTTTTAAGTACCCATTCACCAAAATTTTACTATTGGTAATGTCGAAGCACAATTTCGATGGAGTGTCAATTTGAATTATAGTTTATAAATTTTACTATATTAGCTTCATAACTAAACAACTAAAATTATGGAAACGATTGAAAGTTCGAATCAAAAGCCAATGTCAGTCAAAGATTGGCTCATTACTTTATTACTCATGGCGATTCCGGTTGTCGGAATTGTATTGCTTTTTGTGTATGCTTTTGGTAATAATGAAAATGTCAATAAACAAAACTGGGCCAAAGCACAATTGATTATGCTTGCGATTGTAATGGTTCTGGTAATTTTCTTCTTAGTGCTTTTTGGATCTATTTTTGCCGCTACCATGGCTGCCAATAGCTAGTTTGGGAAAGAAAATAAACAAAAAAGGAACTCAATCGAGTTCCTTTTTTTATAAAATCGCAAACATTAATTTACGTGTATTCAATTCGTACTAAACCTTGAAATCTGTGTTAACTTTTATCCGATCAGTTCCACGGTTTTCAATTCGCCTTCAACAACAACTTTGATCAAACCATGTTTGGATAATCCTTTCATAGCAGCATCCCATTTTTTACCGCTGAGTTCCGATTTGACTTTCAAAGCAGACAAATCAAAAGTATTATTATTGGTTTTTAGAAGTGCCACAACTAGTTTTTCTTCCTCTTCCAATTCTATTTGTACTTGTTTGTTTTCAGGTCGCATTTGAGGAAAAAACAGTACTTCCTGAATGGATGCATTGTTGGTTAAATACATCATCAAGCGATCCATTCCAATTCCTAAACCTGAGGTTGGCGGCATTCCGTATTCTAAAGCACGCAAGAAATCTTCGTCGATTAAACCCGTAGCTTCGTCATCCCCTTTTTCGGCAAGTTTGATTTGTTCTTCGAAACGTTCGCGTTGGTCGATGGGATCATTGAGTTCAGAATACGCATTGGCTACTTCTTTACCGCAAACCATCAATTCGAAACGTTCGGTCAATTCAGGATTGTCGCGGTGTTGTTTGCATAAGGGCGACATTTCTTTTGGATAGTCAGTAATGAAAGTAGGTTGAATGTAATTGCCTTCGCATTTCGCACCAAAAATTTCATCGATTAATTTTCCTTTCCCCATGGTGGCATCGACGTCAATTCCCATTGATTTGGCGGCATCGAACAATTGGGCTTCTGATTTACCAGAAATATCAAATCCAGTAAAATGCTTAATGGAGTCGGTCATCGTAACTCTAGCATAAGGCGCTTTAAAATTGACTTGATGTTTTCCGAAAGTAGCATCAGAAGTTCCGTTGACAGCTATGGCGCAATGTTCCAATAAATTCTCCGTAAACGTCATCATCCAATTGTAGTCTTTGTAGGCTACGTAGATTTCCATGGCAGTGAATTCTGGATTATGCGTTCTATCCATGCCTTCGTTTCGGAAGTTTTTGGAAAACTCGTAGACACCTTCAAAGCCACCAACGATAAGTCTTTTCAAATACAATTCGTTGGCAATTCTCATATACAATGGAATGTCGAGCGAATTATGATGTGTAATAAATGGACGTGCGGCAGCGCCACCAGGAATGGGTTGCAACACTGGAGTTTCTACCTCAAGATAGCCTTTATCATTAAAGAAAGTTCGCATCGCATTGAACAGTTTAGTTCTTTTGATAAAGGTTTCTTTGACGTGGTCGTTGACGGTCAAATCGACATAGCGGCGACGGTATCTTTGTTCTGCGTCGGCAAAGGCATCGTGCGCTTTTCCGTCAGCGTCAATTTTTACTACAGGCAATGGTTTTAGGGCTTTCGCTAAAACTGTCAATCCGAAGATATGAACAGAGATTTCTCCTACTTGCGTTTTGAAAACAGTGCCTCGAACTCCAATGAAATCGCCAATATCTAGTAGTTTTTTGAACACTACATTATATATGGTTTTTTCTTCGTCATCCGAAATGTCGTCGCGAGAAACGTATACTTGAATGCGACCTTCGGAATCTTTAAGTTCCGCGAAGGAAGCCTTTCCCATAATTCGTTTTCCCATCAAACGCCCAGCAAGGACTACTTCTTTACCTTCAAATTTTTCAAAATTTTGGAGGATTTCTGTAGAATAAGCGGTGGTTACAAATTCTTTCGCTGGATAGGGTTCGATGCCTAAATTTCGCAATTCGGTTAGTGCTTCGCGGCGCAATATTTCTTGTTCGGATAATGCCATTGGAATTCTTATTTTAAGAGTGCAAATGTAGGTATAAGTTGTAAAGTTACAAAGGGGATTTTTGGATTGTTAGATTGTCGGATTTTTGGATTAAAAATTTTTTAATCTTTTTTGAATGCGCTGATTGGAAAATGAACTTCAAAAATTAGCCCCGATAGTAGCGGCATCCTTTTTTGTTTTTTATGTAAAGCTTCTCGATTTTACTTTTGGTGACAAAAAAACAAAAAAGATATAGCGGATAGCGGGAATACTGTTGTTGTGAAAACAGCTCGTGAGCTACTCAAAATAAAAATCAACTTCATCTATTTTGTTTGTAAATTTGCCTTTCACATTTTTGTCATGAACAAAATCATTCAACTGGAAGATTTAAAAGTAAAAGATTTTAAAGAAACTTGGGCGTATCAGGAAACGATATTCAAGGCCATTGTTGATTTGAAAATAAGTAATAGGAGAGAAGAAACCCAATTGGAAACCCCCAATTATTTTTTATTTGTGGAGCATCCACATGTGTATACGTTGGGAAAGAGTGGCGACATGACAAATTTACTTTTATCTGAAAAGCAATTAGAAGCGAAAGGGGCTACTTTTTATAAAATCAATCGTGGTGGTGACATTACGTACCATGGACCCGGGCAAATTGTGGGTTATCCTATTTTGGATTTGGAGAATTTTTTTACCGACATCCACAAGTATTTGCGTTTTTTGGAAGAAGTCATCATTTTGACGCTCCGAGAATATGGTCTAGAGGGCGCCAGAAGTGAAGGAGAAACAGGCGTTTGGTTGGGAGTGGGAACACCATTTGCCAGAAAGATTTGTGCGATGGGCGTTCGAGCTTCTCGATGGGTGACGATGCATGGATTGGCTTTGAATGTGAATGTAGATTTGGGTTATTTTGACAATATTATTCCTTGTGGAATCAAAGGTAAGGCAGTTACCTCTTTACAAGTTGAGTTGGGTGTTTCAAAAGTCGATGAAGCGGAAGTTAAAGGCAAAATTTTAAAACATTTTGCCACTTTGTTTGAATGCACTTTTACCTCTAAAAATCCAACACGCTAAAAATCTAATTTTAATTGTTCTGGCAAGAGTCGAAAACTCATGCGATGGTATTTGGTAGTGCCATATTTTCGGATGGCTTCGCGATGTTCTAGAGTGGGATACCCTTTATTTTGTTTCCAGTTATACATGGGGAATTCCTCATGAATTTGATTCATGTATTCATCACGATAGGTTTTTGCTAAAATGGAAGCCGCTGCAATACTCATATATTTTGAATCACCTTTGATTATGCAGCTATGTGGAATGTTTGGGATGGCTTTGAAACGATTTCCATCGACAATAATATATTCGGGAGTAGGATTTAATTTTAAAATGGCAATTTGCATGGCTTTTATGGAAGCATTTAAGATATTAATTTCATCTATAAGTAGAGGCTCTAAATGACTTACTGCAAAAGAAATGGCTTGAGATTCTATGATAGGTTTTAGTGCAAATCTTTTTTTTTCTGATAGTTGTTTGGAGTCATTTAGGATTTTGTTTTCAAAATCGATTGGTAAGATAACAGCAGCTGCAGTTACTGGGCCTGCGAGGCAACCACGGCCTGCTTCGTCAGTGCCTGATTCTAGAATAAATTCCGAATAATTTTTAGATAACATTATAGATTGATAAAAGAATTTGTTGCTAATTTATGAGAATAATTATAGTTTATTTTGATTATTTAAATGAAAAATAAGATTAGAAAATAATTTTAACATGCATAAACAAATTTTATTAAGAATATATATTTGTTTTATTAAGAAATAATTAAGAAGTTTGCAAGATAACTAACTCAAACAAAATTTATATGAGATCGAAGTTCAAATGGATTTTTACGCTATGTATAGCGTTATCAATGCAGTTTGCTTTTGCACAAGAGAAAACTGTTACCGGTGTTGTTTCTGATGAAACGGGACCATTACCTGGTGCTAATGTTATTATTAAAAGTACCAAAAAAGGAACTCAAACAGATGTTGATGGT
>CANHMG010000117.1 GCA_947461795.1 Flavobacteriaceae bacterium
ACGCTAGCCCCGATTGCAGCCGATATCCTTTTTTGGATGAGGTACGAAGACAAAAAAGATAAAGGTGTAAAGCGGGACCCGAGCTCCTAAAAGAGCGAACCGGCGCAAGCAAATTGCTCCTAAAAAATGACATCATGTCAGCTAATTTTCTGCAAAACTGACAATTTAGAAACCCCAATTCGCTTGGCACAAAGATTGACTATCGCTCGCCGAGTTGTTAAAAAAACGAATTACACAATAATTAAATAGAATAAAAATGGGTAAAATAATTGGAATTGATTTAGGTACAACAAACTCTTGCGTTTCTGTAATGGAAGGAAATGAAGCAGTAGTAATCCCTAATTCAGAAGGAAAAAGAACCACACCATCGATCATTGCATTTGTGGAAGGTGGTGAAATTAAAGTAGGTGATCCTGCAAAAAGACAAGCGGTAACCAATCCGACAAAAACCATTGGATCGATCAAAAGATTTATGGGACATTCTTTCTCTGAAACTACAGGAGAAGCGAAAAGAGTTCCTTATTCAGTAGTAAAAGGAGATAACAATACACCACGAGTTGACATCGATGGTCGTTTGTATACTGCACAAGAATTGTCAGCAATGACACTTCAAAAAATGAAAAAAACAGCGGAAGACTATTTAGGTCAAACCGTTACAGAAGCAGTTATTACAGTTCCTGCTTACTTCAACGATGCACAACGTCAAGCTACAAAAGAAGCGGGTGAAATTGCAGGTTTGAAAGTAATGCGTATTATCAACGAACCAACTGCTGCTGCGTTAGCGTATGGTTTGGATAAAAAAGGAATCGATCAAAAAATTGCGGTATACGATTTAGGGGGTGGTACTTTTGATATTTCTATCCTTGAATTAGGAGATGGAGTTTTTGAAGTATTGTCTACAAATGGAGACACTCACTTAGGTGGAGACGATTTTGACCAAACTATCATTGACTGGTTGGCAGACGAATTCAATGCTGAAGAAGGAATCGATTTACGTTTGGATCCTATGTCATTACAAAGAATTAAAGAAGCAGCTGAAAAAGCAAAAATCGAATTGTCATCTTCAGCTGAAACTGAGATCAATTTGCCATATGTTACAGCAACTGCTTCTGGACCAAAACACTTAGTAAAAAAATTGACAAGAGCGAAATTTGAACAATTGTCGGACACTTTAGTAAAACGTTCTATGGCTCCTGTTGCTAAAGCGTTGAAAGATGCAGGTTTGTCTACTTCAGATATCGACGAAGTAATCTTAGTTGGAGGTTCTACACGTATGCCAAGAATTGCTGACGAAGTAGAAAAATTCTTTGGTAAAAAAGCGTCAAAAGGAGTAAATCCTGATGAGGTAGTAGCGATTGGAGCTGCGATTCAAGGTGGTGTACTTTCTGGAGATGTAAAAGATGTATTGTTATTAGACGTTACACCTTTGTCTTTAGGAATTGAAACTATGGGTGGTGTTTTGACTAAATTGATTGAAGCCAACACAACCATTCCAACTAAAAAATCACAAGTATTCTCTACCGCTGCGGATTCTCAACCAACCGTTGAAATTCATGTATTGCAAGGAGATAGAGCAATGGCTGTGGATAACAAAACCATTGGTCGTTTTCACTTAGATGGTATTCCACCAGCACCAAGAGGAGTTCCTCAAATTGAAGTAACTTTTGATATTGATGCCAATGGTATCATCAAAGTTTCAGCAACAGACAAAGGAACAGGTAAATCTCATGATATTCGTATCGAAGCTTCTTCTGGATTGACTTCTGAAGAAATAGAAAGAATGAAAAAAGATGCTGAAGCTAATGCTGGAGCAGATAAAATTGCTAGAGAGCGTGTTGAAAAATTGAATGAAGCGGATGGAATGATTTTCCAAACGGAAAGTCAATTGAAAGAATTGGGAGAGAAATTAACTGATGATAACAAAGTGGCTATCGAATATGCTTTGACAGAATTGAGAATGGCACATGGTAATCAAGATATTGATGCCATTCAAATCGCTCTTGACAAAATTAATGCAGCATGGAAAACAGCTACTGAAGCGATGTATGCTCAAGGAGAACAAGGACAAGCTCAAGACGCACAACCACAAGGGGATGCCTCTGGCGATAACACGCAAGATGTTGAGTTTGAAGAAGTGAAGTAATTAGATAAAAGATAATAGACTTTTAGATAATAGACAAAACCGAGTTAGCAATAACTCGGTTTTTTTATGCTTTCCGCTTACTTGTTTCTCCCGAACATTTTCTGAATAACGAGTACATGAGGAAATGTTATGGATGCGAGAAAGGAAAAGAACAGCGCATTAAATATCTTTTCGCCTTTGAAAATAAAATAGAGAATAAAGATACCAGCAAGTGAGACGATCCAATAGAAAAATGCTGATCGGAAATACAATTTAAAATTATCGAACGTCGCTTTGCCAAACAGAAATCTTATCTGATCCATGATGGATGGAATGCTGTGCCAGAATATGAAATACAATGCAAATCCCCATATAAGAGTGGAGACTTTAAATAGTATTGCAAAGACAAATAGATAAAAAAGTTCCACAAAAAAGTAGTTTTTAAATTCTTGAATTCTAAAGTAAAGAAATAGGCTTATTCCTAGAAATAGTGTAATGAGAATTTTAAGAACCAGCAAAAAGTAAGTTAATGGTATATTGATTGTTGAAATTGCCAAAATTACCTTTTGAACTTCTATTGCGTGAAACGCAAACAACAAGAATAGTATAAGCAGTCCGTAGACTATTTCATAAAGAGACTTAACCCAAGAAATTTCAATTTGTAGTTGATGATTCCATTGTTGCTCACCAAAATGGTAGCCACTAACTACTATAAACATGGCCAATGCCAACCACGGGATAATGTAGAATAGTAACGCTCCGAAAATTACGATGCAAACGTAGTAGAATAGTATTTTAGAGAAATAGAGGGCCTTTTTTTCGGTATTTACATTTTTTATCAGCGCTAAATCGTTTGCGCCATGTAAAATTCCAAAGGAAAAAATTAGTATAAATCCTACAAATAATTGAAACTCACCTGCAAAGAATGAATTTAACCACAAACCTATAAAGCTTGCTATTATTGCGAAGTTAGAATATTTTGCCATCAAATATTATATTTTGTTTAAAGATAAGTAAAAAAAAGTAAACAATTTGTTTTTTATTTTGTTTAATATTTTTTAGTTTTACTTAAACAAATTACTAACTAAATATTATATTTTATGTCAAACTTATTTTTATCTACATCGCTTATCGCGAAAATGTTGCCAACTGATTATGTTGGTTTTACTTTCTTTGTAGGCTGTATGGCCATGATGGCTGCGTCAGCTTTTTTCTTCTTGTCTTTAAGTCAATTTGACAAAAAGTGGCGTACCTCAGTTTTGGTTTCGGGTTTAATTACCTTCATTGCCGCAGTTCATTATTTCTACATGAGAGATTACTGGGCTTCATTTCAAGAATCGCCTACATTTTTCCGTTATGTCGATTGGATTCTAACTGTTCCATTGATGTGTCTTGAGTTTTACTTAATCCTTAAAGTGGCTGGTGCAAAACAAAATTTATTGTGGAAAATGATTTTCTACTCCATTATCATGTTGGTTACTGGGTATTTCGGAGAAGCGGTTGATCCCGCCAATGCATGGATTTGGGGATTGGTTTCAGGTATTGCTTATTTTGCAATCGTATATGAAATCTGGTTGGGTGAAGCTTCTAAACTGGCTGCCGCTGCAGGAGGAAATGTTTTGGCCGCGCACAAAATTCTATGCTGGTTTGTACTAGTTGGTTGGGCAATTTATCCATTAGGATATATGCTAGGAACTGACGGTTGGTATACAGATATTGTTGGGAAAGGCAATGTAGACGTTGCTTATAACATTGCAGATGCCATTAACAAAATCGGATTTGGATTGGTAATTTACAGCTTAGCAATTAAATCTCAAAAAGATTAATTAATACCATTTTTTAGTTTTTATTAAAGTCAGAGTAGCAATATTCTGGCTTTTTTTATGCAATGTTAAAATACAAACACATCTCATTTATTTTTGTAATTTTCCGCAACCAAAAAAAATATCATGAAAAAATACTTGCTTATTGTTGCTATTCTTCTTGTCGCAACTTCATCATTCTCCCAAAAAAAGAAAGCAACAAAACCTGCTGCTACTTCAGCATTAGCCAAGCTCAACAACCTTTCCGTTGAATTAATAAAGAATAATTTGTATTTGTTTATCGATAATAAAGGAGCCAAAAAAGACACGATTTTACTCAAAACGTATGAAAGTAAAGGCAATCCTATTGATTGTAAAATCACGCCATTCACTGCTAAAGGAACAGCGCTGCATTTGATTTCATGGTCAGAAAATAAAGTAACCGAAACCAAAGATAAAACTGAAAACAGAACGCAAATTTATTCGGAAATTTGTAACACCAAAACCAAAACAAAACCCTTATCTAATCTGCAAGCAACTACTAAAATTAAAGAAATTCAATATCTCGATAAATTGAAAACTGCCTCGCAAACGGTAGATAAAATTCAAAATGAAGGATTTGCTTTTACACTCACTAAAGAAGGCGATGTGCAACTAAAAAACAAAACTCAGGATAACAAAATGATTTACAATCCATCGAGCAATGTCTATCAAAATGCAAAGGATATTGCTCCGAAGAAAAAGTAATTTGGAGTGTTAAACTTCTTAGATATCCAATAATCTAAAAATCTAACAATCCAATAATCTCACTAATTCACCTTAATCTCAAACGTCTTATCCCAATTTTTTCCCGTTACGAATATCGTTTTAGTTCTTGGATTGTAAGCAATACCATTTAAAACATCCTCAGGTCTCACTTTCACTTTGCTTCGTAATCCTGCTAAATTTAATACGCCTTCCACCGCGCCAGTAGTAGGATTAATAATTGCTATAGCATCTTTTTGCCAAATGTTTCCGTAGATTTTTCCATCAATCCATTCCAATTCATTGATGCTTTTTATTTTATTCGTATTCGTATACACATTAATATAACCTTCCATTTTTTGCGTCTCCGGATTCATGGTCCAGATCTTTTCCGTTCCATCGGATTGGTAAATATTTTTCCCGTCATTAGTCATTCCCCAGCCTTCAATTTTCTTATCAAAAGAAAAGGTTTTGATTTGTTTGAGTGTATTGGCATCATAGATAAATCCAACGTTCGATTGCCAAGTCAATTGGTATATTTTGTTATTGATTACCGTAATTCCTTCGCCAAAATAATCAGGATTGTCAAGGTTTACTTGTTTGAAAACTTTACCCGTTTTGTAATCGTATTTTCTAAAATGAGAAGCTCCTTTTTGCCCTG
>CANHMG010000118.1 GCA_947461795.1 Flavobacteriaceae bacterium
AAAGAAACTATTTTTTTGAATAAAGAAAGTGGTATTAACAAAAAATTCTATGGGTTTGTAATTGTATAGTAAACTAAAAAACAATCAATTAATTATGTCTTAAATATAGAATACAACAAACAGGATATTTTTTTTAATAAAAAATCAATAAATAGTTGCTAAAAATAAAATTTATATTAAATTTGCAGTCGCTTTACAGCAATGGAATTGGTCTATGGTGTAATGGTAACACAACTGTTTTTGGTGCAGTCTTTCTAGGTTCGAGTCCTAGTAGACCAACAAAAAAACTCCTCAAGAAATTGGGGAGTTTTTTTATTTTGGAACGTCTATCCCTTTAAAAAATCCTTCTAAAGTAATATCTAACAATCGGCAAATTTTTATTAATGTTTTTAGTTCAAAGTTTGCTCCTGTTTCTAGTCGCCAGTAGGCAGAACGACTCATTTCTAAATCGAAAGCAATATGTTCGTAATTAGAATAACCTTTAGCTTTTCTTAATTCTTTTAATCTCAATGCAATTGCATTAAGTTCTTCTTGATTGGGTTTTTGGTTAGAATTTTCCATACACAAAACTCACCAATTAGACCCTTTTGAAGTACTCTATAATAGAGTACACTAAATAATAGAATTTTTTTATATTTGTAAAAATTTAAAAAACAACAACATGAAAAATAAATTACTTTTAATAGCAATGGGTTTTGCTCTAACAACCCAAATGATTATGGCACAAGTTCCTTCTTATGTTCCAACAAATGGGTTAGTTGGTTATTGGCCGTTTAATGGGAATGCCAATGATGAAAGCGGGAATGGGAATAATGGGGTTGTGAATGGAGCAACATTGACGACTGATAGATATGGGAATGCAAATAGTGCCTATGGGCTTTCAACATTGAACGATTATATATCAGCTAATAATGTACAGCCATCTTTTAATAATAATCAATTAAGTGTGTCTCTATTTATGAAATTTCCGACACAATATAATTACAGTACTCTATCACTTTTAAAAAATGGAACTTTATATAATAATGGATTTTCTGTTACAGTAGACCAAAATAATTCAGCTTATGGTCAAAATAATTATCAAGTCACTTTCTTGGTTGGGAATGGAATTTCAGTTTCGTTTATTACAAATCAATTAGAATTAGGAGTTTGGTCAAATATTGTATCTACTTATGACGGAACTAATATTAAAATATACTTCAATGGTATTTTAAAAGCTACACAACCCTTCAGCCAAAGTATGAATAGTCCTAATAATAACCTTGTCTTTGGAAGTTGGGATAATTTAACACCACCAGCAGTTAAAACAAGACAGATTGACGACATCTGTATTTGGAACCGAGCTCTATCTCAACAAGAAATAACGAATTTATACAATTCAGCTAATACTAATGAATGCTTGACGATGATAATAAACACAGGTATTTTAAGTACAAATCCATTAACTTACACAAACTCAGTAAGCATCTATCCAAACCCAGCCAATGACCAAATAACTATTGACTGTGGTAATCTAGCGAATGTTGTTGGTTGGAATATCAAAATCACAAACATGCTTGGTCAAGAAGTGTTTAACCAACCTATGAACACGCAACAATACGTTGTGCCTTTAAATTCGTGGACTGGTCAAGGCATGTACTTTGTTAAAATTATTAATGCTCAAAACGAAGTAGTAAATATTAAGAAAATTATTTTACAATAAACCGTAGTTTTTAAAACGACAAAACTCCCCAATTTCTTGTGGAGTTTTTTTGTTTATGGTTGAATAAAATTTATATTTTAAAAGTGATTACAGGTCTAACTGCGTGATTCACCAAGTCTTCACTAATGCTTCCGTTGAAGAAATGTGCGAAACCGGTTCTTCCATGTGTGCACATTCCGATTAAGTCAGCGTTTACACTATTGGCAAAGTTTAAGATGCCTTTTTCCACATTGACATCGTTGTAAATATGCAAAGTATATTTAGGATAGTTAAAATCTTTCATAAAATCATTCATAATTTTTTCTGCAAGATGCGTTGGTTTAAAACTATTAGGAGTATTCACCATCACGAGGCTTAAGTTTGCGTCAAACGATTTAGCGAAGTCAACTAATTGTGCAAATGCCTTTTTAATTTCATTAGAGAAATCAGAAGCAAAAACAAAATTACTAGCTCTAAAATCATCTACTTTGTTCTTAATTACTAAAACAGGAGCCTCTGAAAAGCGAACTACTTTCTCAGTATTTGATCCAATAAACATCTCTTGAAAGCCACTTGTTCCATGGGATCCCATCACCACTAAATCAACATTATTTTTTTTGCTTACTGCTAAAATTCCATCAAATGCTTTTTCGAATTGTATTATTTCTGAAACATTAAGTCCTTCTAAATAATCTACATCCATAAGATCCTCTAGATTGCTTATTGCTTTGTTTTTGTAAAGCATGATCTCTGGAATTTTATGCCCGCTTCCCATAGCATCACCCGCTTGATGAGGTAGTTCTAACATGTGTAATAAAATAATTTCACTATTATTCTGTCTTGCTATTTGCGCAGCAACTCTTAAAGCATATTCTGCATGTTCGGAAAAGTCCGTTGGGACTAAGATTCTTTTCATAATTTAGAGGTAAGAAATTTTTAAAATGGTTTTATATATTGATGATATAAAAGTAATATTTTTTTTTACAACTAACAATGATTTTTGAATTATAAAAAAACACTATATTTGCACGGTTATTTATTAAAAACTAAATAATGAGGGAAGCAATGCTTCCCTCTTTTTATAAAAAATATGACATTTAAAGAAAAAATATTTCAATTATTGACGGAAGGCCTAAACGAAAAACCTTCAATTTTTTTAATTGATTTAACTATTACAGATGCGTTCAAGGTAATAGTTACTTTAGATGGAGACTCAGGAGTTCAATTACAAGATTGTATAGATGTAAGTCGTTTAATTGAAAATAATTTAGATAGAGAAGAACAAGATTTCTCCTTGGAAGTTGCCTCAGTTGGTGTTGGTTCTCCACTTAAATTAGTGAGACAGTACATTAAAAATATTGGAAGATTGTTAATAGTAAAATTAGCTAATGAAACAATCGAAGCCAAATTGGTAAACGCAAATGAGAATTTTATAACTTTAGCATGGGAAGCTAGAGAACCAAAAAAAATAGGAAAAGGTAAAGAAACAATTCAAAAAAGTATAGAAATACCTTATTCTGAAATAAAAGAAGCAATTGTTACAGTAACATTTTAATTAAAAAGTTGGCATGGAAAATTTAGCATTAATCGATTCATTTTCAGAGTTTAAAGACGATAAACTTATTGATCGTGTAACGCTTATGGCGATTTTAGAAGATGTGTTTAGAAATGCATTGAAGAAAAAATTCGGTTCAGATGATAATTTCGATATTATTATCAATCCTGATAAAGGCGATATGGAAATTTGGAGAAGAAGAGTTATCGTTGCTGACGATGATTTGGATTTAGAAAATGAAGAAATTACCTTAACTGAAGCAAGAAAAATCGAACCCGATTTCGAAATTGGTGAAGAAGTTTCAGAAGAAGTAAAATTAATTGACTTAGGAAGAAGAGCTATTTTGGCATTGCGTCAAAACTTAATTTCTAAAATACACGAACACGACAACACCAATCTTTACAAACAATTTAAAGATTTAATAGGGGAAATTTATACCGCAGAAGTACATCATGTTAGACCAAGAGTAGTTATTCTAATTGATGATGAGGGAAATGAAATTGTATTGCCTAAAGAAAAACAAATTCCTTCTGATTTTTTCCGTAAAGGAGATAATGTTCGTGGGATTATTGAAAATGTTGAATTAAAAGGAAACAAACCGCAAATTATTATGTCTAGAACTTCGGAGAAGTTTTTAGAAAAATTATTTGAGCAAGAAATTCCAGAAGTTTTCGACGGATTAATTATGGTGAAAAAAGTGGTTCGTATTCCTGGCGAAAAAGCAAAAGTTGCTGTTGATTCGTACGATGATAGAATTGATCCTGTAGGAGCATGTGTTGGAATGAAAGGATCACGAATTCATGGAATTGTTAGAGAATTAGGAAATGAAAATATAGATGTTATTAATTACACAAGTAACATTCAATTGTATATCACTAGAGCGCTTAGCCCTGCAAAAGTATCTTCTATTAAAATTAATGAAGAAACAAAAAGAGCCGAAGTTTTCTTGAAATTAGAAGAAGTTTCTAAAGCTATTGGACGTGGAGGTCATAATATTAAATTGGCAGGTTTATTAACAGGTTATGAATTAGATGTAATTCGTGAAGGAAATGTTGCTGAAGAAGAAGATGATGTTGAATTAACAGAGTTTTCTGATGAAATTGAAGCATGGGTTATTGAAGAATTTGCAAAAATTGGATTGGATACGGCTAGAAGTATCTTAAAACAAGAAGTAGATGATTTAGTTAGAAGAACTGACTTAGAAGAAGAAACAATTCTAGATGTAATGCGCATTTTGAAAGAGGAGTTCAACGCCTAAATTGCAAAGATAATACAACAAAAAGGTACAAATAAAAAGGTTTTATGTCTGAAGAAAGAGTTATAAGAATTAATAAGGTTTTAAGGGAATTTAATATTTCATTAGAAAGAGCTGTAGATTATCTAAAAGATAAGGGAATTGTAATTGATGCAAATCCAAATGCTAAAATTTCTGATCAGGAATATGGTATCCTTCAAAATCAATTTGCAGGCGATAAAGGGAATAAAGAAGCTTCGAAAGAAGTTGGTGAAGAAAAAAGAAAAGAAAAGGAAGCATTACGTTTAGAAAGAGAAAAAGAAATTGAAGACAAACGTAAATTAGATGAAGAGCGTCAACGTCAGGAAGTTATCAAAGCAAAAGCGGTCGTTTCTGGACCAAAACAAGTTGGCACTATCGATTTAAATGTTTCCAAACCGGCACCTAAAAAAATTGAAAAAGAAGCTCCGAAATCAGAAATCGAAAAACCTATAAAGAAAGAAACGGTTGAAGTAGAAATAAAAGCTATAGACAATCCTTCTGAAACCCAAAAAGATTCTTCTGATGTTACAACTAATGAAGCTACCGAAGATGAATCTATTACCACACAATATCAAAAATTATCAGGTGCAACTTTAACAGGTCAAACAATTGATTTATCTCAATTCAATAAACCAAAGAAGAAAAAGGAAGACCCGAAAATAACTCCTAACAAGCCTGGAACAACTCCTAATCCGAATTCAAACAATAATAAAAATAAAAGAAAACGAATTCCAACCAAACCAGGAGAAGT
>CANHMG010000119.1 GCA_947461795.1 Flavobacteriaceae bacterium
CGATTGCAATAATTAGTACGGTCAGAATAGTTCGGAGAAGTTGAGTTCTAATGGAACCCAATGCGATTCGGACGTTCTCTTTAAATAATTTTAGCATCATGCGAATTTGTCACGAATTTACGATTTTTGTTACAAGTTTATTTTGAAGCAGTATTATTTATTTTAAAAATAAGATATTTGCAGGACGATTTAAGATTTCATAGATGACTCTTAAATCTTAAATAAGAAATTACAAATCACAACATGGCTCAAAAACCAAGCATTCCTAAAGGGACAAGAGATTTTTCACCCAATGAGGTTTCAAAAAGGAACTATATTTTTTCAATTATTAAAAGTAATTTCGAAAAATATGGTTACCAACCTATAGAGACGCCGTCATTTGAAAATTCGGAAACTTTGATGGG
Source organism: Flavobacteriaceae bacterium (assembly GCA_947461795.1). Taxonomy (GTDB): domain Bacteria; phylum Bacteroidota; class Bacteroidia; order Flavobacteriales; family Flavobacteriaceae; genus Flavobacterium. Next base: position 405 of record CANHMG010000119.1, read on the forward strand.
AAAATATGGGGAAGAAGGCGATCGTTTGATTTTTAAGATTTTAAATTCGGGGGATTACTTAAGTAAAGCGGATGAAAGCGCATTGCAAAATAAAGAGAGTCATAAATTGACTTCCAGTATTTCCGAAAAAGCGCTCCGATATGACTTAACCGTTCCCTTCGCTCGCTATGTAGTGCAACATCAAAATGATATCGAATTTCCTTTCAAACGCTATCAAATTCAACCAGTTTGGCGCGCAGACCGACCACAAAAAGGACGTTTTAGAGAGTTCTTTCAGTGCGATGCCGATGTGGTGGGTTCAACGTCTTTATGGCAAGAAGTAGAATTGATTCAGTTGTATGATGCTGTTTTTTCTGAGTTGGGATTGAAAGAGGTTACAATCAAAATAAACAATCGAAAAATATTATCTGGAATTGCTGAGGTTATTGGTGCGCAAGATAAATTGATTGATTTTACAGTTGCCTTGGATAAACTTGATAAAATAGGAGAGGACGGCGTAAAGAAAGAAATGCTTGAGAAAGGAATTTCCGAAGAAGCCCTTTCTAAAGTGCAGCCTCTGTTTCATTTTACAGGAAGCATTGATGAGAAAATTGAGCAATTATCGATTTTACTTTCCTCTTCTGAAGAAGGAATGAAAGGCGTGAGTGAACTGCAATTTATTTGTAATCAAGTAATACAACTTGGACTTCAGTTTTCTAATTTAGATTTGGATGTCACTTTAGCACGAGGATTGAATTATTATACAGGGGCTATTTTTGAAGTTGCTCCGCCAAAATCTGTTGCCATGGGCTCTATTGGAGGTGGCGGAAGATACGATGATTTGACAGACATTTTTGGATTGAAGGATATGAGTGGAGTAGGGATTTCGTTTGGCTTGGATCGTATTTATTTGGTACTCGAAGAATTGAATTTATTTCCAGAAACCGTTCAAAATTCTACGAAAGCCTTGTTTATAAACTATGGTGAAAAAGAAGCTTTTTATGCTATGCAAGCCATTCAAAAACTTCGAAAAGCTGGTGTAAAAGTGGAGCTCTATCCAGACGCAATAAAAGTAGGAAAGCAATTTATGTATGCGGATAAAAGACAAATTCAGTTTGCTGTAATTGTTGGTGAAACTGAAATGAATGAAGATAAGTATAGTTTAAAAAATCTTCAATCGGGTGAGCAAACTTTACTTTCCTTTGAAGATTTGAAAAATCAATTACTTTAAATAAATTCTACTTTATTCCATAAAAAAAGCTTCTCATTACAAGAAGCTTTTACCTTATTTGGGGAAAAAAGGGGGAGTTAATCGATAATTATTTTTTTACTTATATCACCTTTTGAGGTATGTACTTTTACGATATAGGTTCCTGTACTGACATTGTTTACTGGTATTTGAATTTTAGATTGATTGTTGTTTTTCACATCCCAAGTACGAATAGATTGTCCTAACATATTATAGAGATCTACTGATTGAACAGTTGCGTCTAACAAACTATTGTTAATCGTAATCATGTTGTCATTATTGGTAAAAATTACAAGTATTTCTTTATTCAAATCAAAGTCATTCACCCCTAAAGCGGTATTTGTAAATCGAAGTGAGAATCGTGTATCAAAAGTTCCGATTGGTAAATCGATAGCAAAGTTTCCATTACGGATGTCATGATATAAATTCGTTTCACTATCATGAATATAGATGTTTTGATTGTCGTCAAAGTTTTCAGTAGCATCCAAAGTGAATTGTACATTTCCTGCTAAACCATTTTTAACCGTTAAAGGTAAAATTTTACTTGCGTTGAAAGCATCCACTCCTTCGATTACTAGATTTTGACCAGGAATTGCAAAGTAAAAATCATTTGGTTGACTGTCTAACTGTGGTGCATCATATCCAGCATCAAAACCTTCTGTTGCGAATTCGTTCATGAAACCAAGTAAGATTTGACGGTGATAATTATTCACTGAATTGAAACCTAATCGAATTTTAGCGAAGTTGTTGTTATCTACAATTGCATCTTCACTATTATCAAAACTTCTGTCTATGATTGATAACGATGATTGAATAGTATTTCTAAACAATACATTAGAACTAGCATTTGTTTCTTTAATGAATCCTCTCTGATTATTGTCAAAAGTAACCGTTCCACCGGTTGCACTACCATAAATTAAGAAACCTTGACCAACAGGTATATATCTGCTCGGTAATCTAGAACTTGTTCCTAATCCGCTGATTCCAGCTGGCGCTACAGGAGGCGTTCCTCCAACTAAGTTTCTAGCTGCGTACCCACCTTGATAATCTAGAAGATTATGGGAAGTGTTGGTACTGAAATGTTCCCAGAAATACAATGCTCCTGTTATTACAGTACTATTTGCAGTGATAAAAGCATCAGCATCCAAGGCAGATGGATAAGGATTTCCACATAGATTTAGATTTCCAGCCGCAATAGCCGTTGTAATAGTTCCATTATTTGGTTTTCCAACAAACGTATAGTTTTGAGTTGAGGTACCTGCAGCTGTTCCTTTCATGGTATATCCTTGAGCAGCTTGTAAAGATCCATTCTGTCCAACAGCAGCCCAGTTAGCGTATTGAGGCGATAAGTTTTGGAATTTAAAAATCCAATAACTGCTCAAAGTAACCGGAGAAGTTGCTGCTCCATTGTATCCAGTTGTCCATGTGATAGGCTGAATATTATTAGGATCGGTTCCGTCACGCATTACACCATTTACTGTATATGCAGTATTATTTGCAATTGCACTTAAGGCTCCCACTGGAGAACACCAGTAGTTATAATTGAATTTATTAGATTGTCCTTGTTGATCTCTTTCTAATGATCCTGCACTAGTAACATCCAATTCACTATTCATAGATTGCACTAATTGCGATTTTCCTTGTAAGTCAATTTTACCATCTAATTTCAAATACCAATCATTTTGAATTTTCGTATCGTTGTTCATTGTGATTGTTACTCCTGTATTTACAAACATCGCTAAATCGGTATTGTTTGCAGTTTCAGTAATATTATGTTGTACTTGAATGATAGAATAATCGAAATCAGTTACGTCCATTCCACGGATATCTTTTGTGGCATCATTAACTGCCGTTGCAAAAGTTCCCGTAGTTCTTGTTACGAAAGGCATTGGTGCTTCTTGCACTTTGATTATTTTATTGTTATAAATTTTCATACCTGTTCCTGTGTCGATAGATGCTGTTGTAATATTGTCAACTATATCGTCTTTGTAAGCATCCATTCTGTAGTTTCTCAACATATTGGCATAAGGAAGCGTTTGAATATCTTTAGGGACAATCGTACCACGAACTTGTGAAGCGGTATTTTGAACTTCTTGATACACCATTCTTTGGAATTGAGAGTCCGTTAAGGCTACATTAAATACACGTACTTCATCAATTTTTCCTTTGAAGTAATTGGTTGCTGCACTAGGAGTTTTACCTAAAGTCAATACGCTTGAAGCAACACTACCAGTAGCAGCACCACTCGCAACCATTACACCATTGAGATATAATTTTACCGTTGCACCGTTATACACTGCGCCAACATGATACCATTGTGAGGTGCTCATTGTAGCGGTAGTGTATGGTAATGTCGGAGTGGAATACGTTATAGTCGATCCGTTGACTACTGCTTCCAGATTTCTGCTGCTGTTAATTCTCAGTTGGAAACTAGGTTGTCCAGCCACTACTCCAGTTGCAGAGAAAGCACTATTCAAATCAACCCAAGCCATGATAGTTTCATTCGCCAATACACCTAAAGCTGTGGCATCTACTCCGTAATCGTTACGTCCGTCGAAGTCAAGATATAGTTTTCTATTCAAATCTCTTGGAGAACCTTTGACAGTATCGTCAGTATCGAATATGTCTAAAATACCATCACCATCTGCATCGCCGGTACCATCAATTCTACCATCACCATTAATATCAAAACTACCATATAAACCAGTTTGAATATCATTGATTCCATCATCATTCGAATCTAATTGTAGGAAATCTGGAATTCCATTCGCGTCACTATCTTGAGCATATACTCTTGTTGTTGTTCCGAAAACAGCCGAGTTGTCGTAGATGTTTAAGAGTCCGTCACCTTCCGAATCTGCACCATCACCTTTACCGTCTCCATTAATATCTCCATCTCCGTTCAAAGTATTTGCTTCATCGACATCAAATAAGGAGTCATTATCGCTATCTAAATCTAATTGATTTCTAACACCATCACCATCAGTATCCCGTACAGTATAAGTTGCTGCAGTTATCATTGCATCAATAGGGTCATTAATTCCATTGGCATTGGCATCTACCCAAGTGGCAACACTTGTTTTATCCATTGTTGATTTTCCGTTACTGTATGTTTTAAAACCAGCTTCTTCAATATCTGGAATACCATCATTATCACTATCTACATCCAAAACATCGGCAACAGTATCGCCATCAGAATCAATACAGTTTTGGTTAATAAAGATCTGAACATCATCTATAAAGTTACCTACCGATGGACTTCCAGAAGCAGTAGGTCCAGCTTGGAATGTTAGTACAATGTTTGTTTGACCCATTGGAATGGCATAGGTTCCAGAATATGAACCCCATGAAGTATTTCCATCTACCATAGTAACAATTGGGCTTGAAGCAATAGCATTGGCTAAATTATCTCCAAATTTTACATAAGCAGTATCTGTTCCTGATCTTCCTCTGTGTTTAATGGTCCAATTGATAGTTCCACCACCACCGTTCAAACAAAATGTTTGGTATAATATAC
>CANHMG010000120.1 GCA_947461795.1 Flavobacteriaceae bacterium
AGTCGGTGACAAATGCATGGTCAATTTTGGCAATATCGATATCAGAAACTTTGTACTTCCACTGCAGGAACTCGACGGTGTGTTTGAGTGAAGTGGTATAGCGCTCGAGTGTTCCTGGAGCGTATTCCTTGCCGAGTAGTTCTTTGATTTTGTTGTTGTGGTCTTGGAAGATAGGGATCAGCATTCTTTGGCGTTCCGGAAGTCCAAACAATCTACTTTTGAATGCTTCAATAGTTAGCTCTTTATTGTTGTGGATAAGCTCCATTTGAATGTCTAGGACTTTCGATTTCATCAAATCAAGATAGACATTTATTGAACGGGCTTCCTCAGAAGTACCCTTCATTTTTGACATTTCTGCCGACCATTTTGAGGGTTCAATAAATTTTTTGGTGCTAAACTCAAGTCGATTTCCATCGACCGTTAAACGCACATAAATCGGTAAGTGTCCAGCTGCATTAGCTTTTGTACTTTTTGCATAAAAGTGTAAAGTGATTTTTGTTTTCATGGTGGTGACTCCTTAATTAGTATTCAATTTAACTTAGTTTTGAGTAGAAAACAAGATGTATAAAAAATGGACATGTCTTTGGACATGTTGATATACATGGTGTTTCCAAGGTTTAGGTCGATTTAGCGAGACCCTAGATTAATAAATTTTTTGGGTCTCGATTTTACCACCTAAAGGATAAGATTAAATGAATATTTTGGTAAGTCCTGAAAAGCAAAAACCCCGTAAATCGTGAGATTTACAGGGTTTTGATACCATTTGTTTTTAAACTGGCGGAGAAAGAGGGATTCGAACCCCCGGACCTGTGACAGTCAACAGTTTTCAAGACTGCCGCATTCGACCGCTCTGCCATTTCTCCAGTGAGCGTCAATCAAAATGGTTGATTGCGAGTGCAAATATAACAACCTTTTTTGATTACAGAAATATTTTTTGGGTAAAAATACCAGTTTTTTAGCAACAACTGTTCAAGTGTTTCATTTTGTATGGTTTACACGGGGCCGAGAAAGGCGCTATACACTAGTCGGCTTGTTGTTGGGCATAAAAAAAGCAGGTAAGAAACCTGCTTTTCTTTGAGGATAAGATTGCCCCATCATGCTTGTGCCGTCAATTCGGCTTTTCTCGCGCTTACGATCGTGATAAACACCTCTACTTCGTTTAGCTCTTGAGTCACTCTGGCCAAATCCATTTCTTTTTCTAGCAAAGCCACCGTACCGTAGCTCTCTCTGCGCGTTTCGAGTAGAAACTTTTTGTACTCGAGTCTGGTTTTTTTGTTGAGGTTCTTTTTTGTAGCAATTTTCTTTAATGGAAAATTTTGTTGTTTTGGATTGGGATTGTAATTCCTCCTTTCACCATAATTAACATCATTACTATTATTTTTTTACTAAGTTTGAAAAGACATTTTTACCAATGAAGAAGATAGAAGTTGCAGCTGCCATAATCATTCATGACAATAAAATTCTTTGTGTTCAAAGAGGTTCGAATAAATTTGACTACATTTCCTTTAAATATGAATTTCCAGGCGGTAAAATGGAAATTGGCGAAACAAAAGAACAAACAATCAAAAGAGAAATATTTGAAGAATTAGCAATGGAAATAACGGTTAAGGAAGAGTTTCTTAATGTAGTACATCACTATCCTGACTTTATTTTAACAATGCATAGCTTTATTTGTGAATGTAGCGATAAGAAACTGACATTAACTGAACATATTGATTTTCAATGGTTTAAAAAAGAGGAATTAATAAATTTAGATTGGGCGGCTGCTGATATTCCGATTATGAAAAAAATATTAAAATTGGAACTATGAACCAAGGATTATACGAAGAATTAGTTACCAAACTAATAAGTTATAAATTAAATGAACTTGATAAAGATACTTTTCAAGTAAAGAAAACTTCAATTGATAAAACAGAGGCAGCACAGTTATTATCGCATCATATTGGTAAAACTATTAGACAAGCTTTTTCTCTAATAAAGGGAGAAGATATTCTTGAAACTCAAATTGAAATTGCAAATAAGATTATTTTATTTTTAAAAGAAGAATTAAAAAGAGAAGAATTTGAAGACGATTTAATTGAAACGGAAGGAAAAATATTAAAAGCAGTTTTTACAAAGGTAGATGCGCATTTTACTGATTTAGACTTACATTTAAAAGAGATAACTCCTTATACGAGATTAATTCATAGTGAGCTTTTTACAGGAGGAAATTCAGGTATCACATTGGAAAGTGAACTTAGAAAAGAAATTCTATCATCAGATGAAATTGATTTATTAGTTTCTTTTATTAAATGGAAAGGCATAAGAATTCTTGAACCTGAATTAAAAGAATTTACTGATCGAGGCGGAAAATTAAGAGTAATCACCACAACATATATTGGAGCTACTGATGCAAAGGCAGTTGAATTTTTAGCTTCTTTGAAAAATACTGAAGTAAAAGTTTCTTATAACACAGGAAATGAGAGATTGCATGCAAAAGCTTATTTGTTTCAAAGAAATACGGGTTTTCATACAGGTTATATTGGTTCGTCGAATTTTTCTCGTTCAGCATTAACGGATGGTTTAGAATGGAATTTAAAAATAACTACTAAAGAAGTTAGTCATATTATTGATAAATTCAAGAAAACTTTTGAAGCCTATTGGCAAAATTCAGAATTTGAGTTATATGAAATAAATCATCATTCCGAAAAATTAATTGAAGCTTTAAAGCAAGGGAAGTTTGCAAAAGAATATACTTTTTCTACATCTTATTTTGATATAAAACCTTTTCATTACCAGAGCGAAATACTTGAGAAATTAGAAGTTGAAAGAACGGTTCACAATCGATATAGAAATCTTCTAGTAGCTGCTACAGGAACTGGTAAAACTGTTATTTCTGCATTTGATTACAAGAACTTTAGAAATAATAGCAAGTCATCAAAATTGCTGTTTGTTGCCCATAGAAAAGAAATTTTGCAACAAGCAAAAGCAACTTTTCAAGGTGTTTTAAAAGACAATAATTTTGGAGATTTATGGGTTGATGGTTTAGAACCAACCTCTAATGAATATCTTTTTGTTTCCGTACAAACATTAAATAATAGATTGAAAGATTTAAAACTTTCACCCGATTATTTTGATTTTATAATTTTAGACGAAGCGCATCATGGAGCTGCCTCTAGTTATAGACCCTTTTTAAATTATTTTCAACCGAAAGTTTTATTAGGACTAACTGCAACTCCTGAAAGAAATGACAACGAAAATATTCTTGAAGATTTTTGTAATCGTATAGCGGCGGAAATTAGACTTCCAGAGGCATTAAATAAAAAACTATTAAGTCCCTTTCAATATTTTGGAATTACAGATAGTATAGATTTATCCAAAGTTAAATGGGAAAAAGGTAAATATGTAGTAAGTGAATTGACCAGTATATATACTAAAAACAATGTACGAGTTGGTGAAATAATTTACAATCTTGATAAATATACCAATGATATCAATGATGTACGAGCAATTGGATTTTGCGTGACAATTGAACATGCTACTTTTATGGCTGAAAAATTCTGTTTGGCGGGATTGAAAGCGGAATGCTTAACATCAAAAAACTCAAGTGAACGTGATAAAATTAGAGAACAATTCAGAAAAAAAGAATTCAATTATTTATTTGTAGTAGACATTTTTAATGAAGGAGTTGATATTCCTGAAATTGATACGGTTTTGTTTTTAAGACCAACTGAAAGTTTAACTGTTTTTCTGCAGCAATTGGGACGTGGATTGCGATTAGCAGAAGGAAAAGATTGTTTGACAGTTTTAGATTTTGTTGGAAATTCACGACCTGAATACGATTTTGAAAGTAAGTTCAGAGCATTGATAGGAAAAACAAGTACATCTGTTCAAAAAGAAATTGAAGATGATTTTCCTCATTTACCATTAGGTTGTTCCATTGTTTTAGAGAAAAAAACAAAAGAAACTATTCTTGAAAATATTAGAAAAGCAACACTATTAAATGTTAATCAACTCATAACTAAAATCATAAATTTTCAGCATCAAACCACTTTACCCTTGACATTAAACAATTTCATTGATTTAAATCAAATTTCACTTGAAACAATTTACAAGAAAGATAGTTGGTCAAGATTGTGTCAAAGAGCAGGAGTAATTAATGATTTTGAAAACATAAATGAAAAACAAATATTATCAGCTATTAGCAATAAATGGTTGTCGACCAATTCAACAAGTTATTTCAATTTCATCTTAAATATTGCAAAAAAAGGTTTTAATATTAGAATCAATGATTTTGATGAAAATCAAAAAACCATGTTTTTGATGTTGCATTATGATGTATGGAAAAATGCAGGAGGATTCGATTCTCTGGAGAAAAGTATAATTCAGATAGGGAAAAATAAAACTCTTGTAAATGAGATTATTGAAGTTTTAGAAATATTGATTGATAGAGTTAATTTTAAAGAAATTGAAATTCAATTACCTTATGAGCAACCACTAAAAGTTCATGCAAGATATACTAGAGACCAAATAACCGCTGCGTTTGGCAAAAGTACTTTTGAAAAAAAATGGCCGAGCAGAGAAGGTGTTTTAGAAATTGAAGAAATAAATACAGAATTACTTTTCATAAATTTAATAAAATCAGAAGAAAACTTTTCGCCAACGACTATGTATGATGATTATGCTATTAGTGAAACGTTATTTCATTGGCAAAGCCAAAATTCTTCAAGACCAGATAAAGGAAAGGGATTATCATACATTCGTCACCAAGAAAACGATAAAAAGATATTACTTTTTGTTAGGGAAAAGGCAAACGATGAAAAGGGAAATACAATGGGCTATGTTTTTATTGGTGAAGGAAATTTTAAAGAAAACGAAGGAGAAAAACCGATGAACATTAAATGGGAATTGAGTGAAC
>CANHMG010000121.1 GCA_947461795.1 Flavobacteriaceae bacterium
TCAAAAAATCATCTGATAATAAATCTTCTTTTTTCATAAGACTGTGTAAAATTTAAAATTAAACAAAAAAATAATGGGGTTTTAAAACCCCATTATTTTTCTACTTACACAGTTTATGGTTTAGTACCTATAAAACAGACAACCGACAACTCAACAACTAAATCTATCTTAACACCACTTCCTTCAAAACTTCTCGTTGTAATTCTTCATTGATCATTTTGATGATTTTGTGCTTCCCATAACTCAATTCTTCTCTCAAAACTGCAGAACTCAATTCTACATATAAAGTAGAGCCTTTGAGAAGAATATTTTTGGTATACGTATTTACGCCATTTCCCATCAAATTCTTCCAAGCTTCTTTCACGGCAACTTCATCGATTCCTCCTTGCAGTTTATTAACCTGAATGATTTCATTAAGAATGGAACCAATTGAACCTTCATTATTGAGTCTTCGTGCCATTATTGAGGATATTTATTGGTGTCGCTCGCTTGTAGTGATATTCTGTGTTATTGTCGTTTTTTAATACCATTTCCTCTTTCGAAATTGAAATTAGTTCTTCATCCCATTGGTTATAAAATGTGGCATAATGCACAATGAACTTATCTTTACCTTCTTTAATAGTCACCTTTTCAGCATCTAAATTTACTAGGAATTTACCCTCTAATGTAGGCGTTACTTTTTTTCGAATTCCAATAAAGTCTTTTATTTGAAAATAATCATACATCTCATTGATGCCGTATTTTTTTTCCTTACCATTTGGGAAAACAACTTTTTCGATTTCCCAATAACCATTCATTTTGTCGATATCTGTTGCTTCAACTTTTCTTGAACACGAAAGAAAAAGCAGTGTGCTAATAGCAAGAATCCCTATTTTTTTCATTTTTATTAAACTTCTTAAAGTGATACTAAGTTAAATGAAAAAAGGACAATTCTACTAAAAAAATGTCCTTTTTGTCAACTATAATTTAAATTTTTATTTGAAAAATGAATCCACAAATTCATACTTATTAAACACTTGTAAATCTTCTATTCCTTCGCCTACTCCAATATATCTCACTGGAATTTGAAACTGATCTGAGATTCCAATTACAACGCCACCTTTAGCAGTTCCGTCTAATTTAGTTACAGCTAGTGAAGTCACTTCGGTTGCGGCTGTAAACTGTTTGGCTTGCTCGAAAGCATTTTGTCCTGTAGATCCGTCTAAAACCAACAACACATCATTGGGTGTGTCTTCGACAACTTTTTGCATGACGCGTTTTACTTTGGTCAGCTCATTCATCAAATTGACTTTATTGTGCAAACGACCTGCGGTATCAATAATTACAATATCGGCATCTTGAGCAACGGCACTTTGCAACGTATCAAAAGCAACAGAAGCAGGGTCGCTTCCCATTTGTTGTTTTACTAAAGGAACGTCTACCCGATCCGCCCAAATTTGCAACTGATCGATAGCGGCAGCGCGAAACGTATCGGCAGCCCCTAAAACCACTTTGTAGCCTTGCTTTTTAAATTGATAGGCGAGTTTTCCAATCGTGGTTGTTTTTCCAACGCCATTGACACCAACGACCATAATAACATAAGGCTTGATACCAACTGGAATTACAAATTGGGATGCTTCTCCTAGATTGGTTTCCGAAAGTAATCCAGAAATTTCATCTCTTAGAATTTGATTCAATTCCTCAGTTCCTAAGTATTTATCTTCAGAAACGCGCTTTTCAATACGTGAAATTATTTTTAAGGTTGTGGTAACTCCAACGTCAGAAGCTACTAAAATCTCTTCTAAATTGTCGAGAACTTCTTCATCAACTTTAGATTTTCCGGCAACTGCTTTGGTTAATTTAGAGAAAAAACTGGTTTTAGATTTCTCTAAACCTTTGTCTAAAACTTGTTTCTCCTGTTCGTTGAGAACGGGTTCTTTTGATCCGGAGGAGAATATTCTTTTAAAAAAACTCATTTGTTGGATTGTTGGATGATTAGATTTTTAGATTATTGGATGACTGGATTTTTAGATTATTTGGACAGTTGGAAAAATCTAACAATCGAAAAATCTATTAATCTTCTTTCATAGCCCGGATAGCAGAAGAAATCCTTTTGTGACGGTTTTCGGAACAAAAGATTACTTCACTTAACTTTCATTTGCAGCGGAGTTCAGTGAACTTCGTTTGCAACGGATAGCCGGATTGGCTTCAAAAAACGAGGTAAATATATAAAATAAAAAAGCTACTTCCGAAAGAAAGTAGCTATCTATATAGTATGCTTGTTTTTATTTCTTTTTCAAGAACTCATCAACCAATTCAGGAGCCATAATAGATTCTACGAATGTATAAGCACCTGTTTTCGGAGATTTCACCATTTTGATGGCTTTTGATAATCTCTTTGAAGCGGTTTGCAACGATGCTACGGTTTTCTTTGCCATGTCTTATAAGTGTTATTTGAGATTTATTAAAACTCTAAATGCGGGGCATTTGAGATAGTATCAAATCTCTAATTATTATTTAATTTCTTTGTGAACAGTTACTCTTTTCAAAACAGGATTGAATTTTTTAATTTCCAATCTATCAGGAGTGTTTTTTTTGTTCTTAGTTGTAATATATCTAGAAGTACCTGCAACGCCAGAAGCTTTGTGTTCTGTACATTCTAAAATTACTTGGATTCTATTGCCTTTCTTTGCCATCTTTTTGTATCGTTTTTTATGGTTGGATTATTTGATAAATCCTTCTGATTGTGCTTTTTTCAATACAGCAGCAATTCCATTTTTGTTAATTGTTTTTATTGTAGATGCAGCTACTCTAAGAGTAATCCATCTGTCTTCTTCTGGAAGATAAAAACGCTTTTTAACTAAGTTGACAGAAAACTTTCTCTTAGTTTTGTTCATCGCGTGAGAAACATTATTTCCCACCATCGCTCTTTTACCTGTAAGGTCACAAACTCTTGACATTATACTTATCTTTTATCGTTATTCAAATCGAGGGTGCAAAGAAAAGAAAAATAAACCTTATTGCAAAATAATTAAAGTACATTTTTTTCTTTTTTTTTATTTGCTTTTTAATGGTAGAAAAGAATGCCCTATATTAAGAAAATACAGTTGTCAAAAAATTCATCAAAAGGCATTTTTTAAAATTTCTTTTTGCAGCATTTCTAGGCTTTTATTTACAGCTCTTTCGATGACTTTCTCTCGTGGTTGCCCGAAATTATATTCTGCTACAATCACTTCATTTGGAGTTGCTAAAGCAATAAAAACCGTTCCGATTTCAGCTTCCGAATCTCCTTTTGAAGGGCCTGCATTTCCAGTAGTGGCAATGGCAAAATCGGTTTGCATCATTTTCTGAACAGACAACGCCATCGCTTTAGCTACTTCAGCACTCACAACTGTATGCTTTTTTATGAGTTGGGGATCTATGTCAAGTATTTTTATTTTGGTTTCTGTAGCATACGAAACGATACTTCCTTTGAAATAATTAGAAGCCCCTGGTACTGAACTAATCACTTGTGCAATCTTTCCTCCAGTGCAACTTTCAGCAGTAGCCATTGTTTTCTTATGTTGTGTCAACAATCTTCCGAGAATAACTTCAATCGTTTCGCCTTCATCAAATCCGACGATAATGTCGCCTATGATTTGAGTTAAGGAAATCACATTCTCATCAATTGCGTTCTCCAGCATTTCTTTATCTGTTCCTCGCGCGGATAAACGCAATCGCACTTTCCCTGGACTCGGCAAATACGCCAATTTGATAAATGATGGCAAGTTGTTTTCCCATGTTTCAATACGTTCCGCCACCTTACTTTCGCCTTCTCCATACGTCATGATTGTTTTGTGAAGTATATAAGGGCGCTCGTATTCTCGTACTACTTTGGGAATAATTTCGTGCTCTATCAAATATTTCATTTCATACGGAACACCTGGTAATGAAATAAAAACGGTTTGCTCTTTCTTCATCCACATGCCTGGAGCAGTGCCCATAGCATTATGCAAAACGGTGCATTTAGAAGGAACCAATGCTTGATCTTTATTCAATTGGGTTATTGGACGTTTGTAGAATCCTTCAATAATAGCCGTGACATGCGCCAAAACAGATTCGCTAACCACCAATGAATCTTCGAAGTATTCACAAAAAGTGTGTTTGGTAATATCGTCTTTTGTTGGACCTAATCCTCCGGTGATAATCACCAAATCGACTTGGTTTTGCAACTTTGCAAACGTCTCTAAAATATGTTGCTTGTCATCAGAAATGGAAATCATCTCATGCACTGCCACACCAATCTTATCGAATGATTTTGCAATAAAACCCGAGTTGGTATCGACAATTTGACCGATAAGAATTTCGTCGCCGATGGTGACTATGGTTGCTTTCATTCGATTGATAATATTTTTTCAGCGGACTCATGCAGTCGCTTCGCTCGTGTCATGTTAGAGTTGCTGAGCCGCTGAGTTACTGAGTTGCTGAGTTCGTTCTTTGTAATCGGAAACCCTAGCCCTGATGGTAACGATATCCTTTTGCGCCGGTGTTCGGCGTGAAAGATTTAGTGAACAGCAGGAAATAGCTCCTAAAAAAAACTCAGTAACTTAGGCACTCAGTAACTCAGCCACTCTTTTTACAATTCGAAATCCTTCGTAATTTCTTTAACTGCTTTTTCGATTTGAGATTCTACACTATCAAAAGTAGCTTTGATCTCTTTCTTTTTGCCTTCTGCTTTGGTCCAAGCTTCTATTTGAAGAATTTCTTGAAACGCTTGATCCATTCCTAATAAATCCAAAGTTGGCTTTATTTTGTGGGAA
>CANHMG010000122.1 GCA_947461795.1 Flavobacteriaceae bacterium
ACGTTGTTACCACAGCAAAAATTGAGTGCGGATCACGAACATCACTATAAGCAAGAAGTCAATGCTTTAGGAACCATTACGCACATTAGATTGAATATTTTCCCTGACGGTGGCGTGAGTCGATTACGAATATTTGGTAAAATCAGCAAATAGTGACCATCAACTTATTCATATTGATCGTTTTATACGTCGTCTATTTCGGCATCCTGATTTTGTTGGGTTATTTGTCGTATAAAATGCCGAAGTTTTTGAAAAACAAATCGGCAGCATCGGAGGCAAATAATGAGGATATTGAAGTGAGTAGTCTCAATTATATGTATACCGGAATGCTCTTAGCGATTGTCGGCATACTGGTGAATACCTACATTTTAGTGCAAGGCACACCTTTGGAAAGTCACATGATGGAATGGCTGAATATTGTCATACGATTGATGCATATTACGTTTGGAATTGCATGGATTGGCGCGTCATTCTATTTTGTATTCCTCGAAAACGCGTTGAATAGAACGGAAGATGTTCGCGATGAATTGGCGGGTAATCTCTGGGCCGTTCATGGCGGTGGATTTTACTATTTGGAGAAGTACAAAGTCGCTCCGAAGACCATTCCTAAGCACTTGCATTGGTTCAAATATGAAGCTTATTTTACTTGGCTTTCGGGATTTTGTTTGCTGTTTGTGGTTTATTATTTCAACGCTTCTGCTTTATTAATTGACAAAAACGTCTTAGATATTTCAATAACGCAAGGTATTTTGATTGGGGTGAGTTCATTTGCTGTCGCGTGGATTATTTACGATACGATGTGCAAATCTCGATTGATTAAAAATCAATTGCTGTTTGCTCTCATAGGCTTTGCTTTTCTGATTGCTTTTGCTTGGTTTTATTGCCATGTGTTTAGTGCTCGTGCGGCTTACATCCACTTTGGAGCGATGATTGGCGGCATTATGGTGGCGAATGTTTTCTTCGTTATTATTCCAGGTCAAAAGGAAATGGTGCGTTGTGCCAAATTGGGCATTCCATTAGATCCGAGTTTGGGAAAAAAAGCTTTAGCGCGATCGTTGCACAACAATTATTTTACGCTTCCGGTTTTGTTTGTGATGGTGAGCAACCACTTTCCGTCTACCTTTGGATATGAATATCCTTGGTTGATTTTGGGCGTCATTTCTTTGGGAGCGGCAGGCGTAAAGCACTATTTAAATTTGAAAGAGAAAAAGGATTTGAATGTGTGGATTTTGCCTGTTTCTGTGGTGATACTTTTGGCTGCAAGTTTTATTTCAGCTCCGAGTACCAATCCGTATGAATGCAAAAAAGAAATTTCTTTTTCGGAAGTGAATGAAATTATTCAAAAGCGATGTGTGCAATGTCATTCGGCAAATCCGACCGATGATGTTTATAAAGTAGCACCTAACGGCGTTATGTACGATACACCAGAAGGCATCGTCGCGAAGAAAGATTTGATTATGCAACGCGTTGTCATTACGAAGACGATGCCTCAAAATAATAAAACCAATATCACGGAAGAAGAACGCAACACGCTTCGATGTTGGATTGAACAAGGTGCGAGCACTAAATAATATTTGACTATGACTTTAGCGGAATATAATGCTTTGGAAAAAGAAGTGGCTGCAAAACATTTGATGGATTGCTGCGGTTCGACGCAATGGGTTTCGAAAATGATGCAACATTTTCCTTTTTCCTCTGAAAAGCAGTTGGTGGATTTGAGTTCAGCAGTTTGGTATGAGCAATGCCATGAAGCCGATTGGAGAGAATCCTTTACCCATCATCCTAAAATTGGAGATGTCAAAAGTTTGACGGAGAAATTTGCTGGCAAAGAACAAGCGGGCGTAGCCGTAGCAACAGCAGAAACTATTCAGGCACTGGCAAAAGCGAATGCGGATTATGAAAGTAAATTTGGTTTCATTTTTATTGTTTGCGCTACCGGAAAATCGGCGAATGAAATGTTGCAATTGTTGTTAGATCGATTGCAAAATACCGTGGAAGAAGAACTCCACATTGCGATGGGCGAGCAACAAAAAATTTCAATCATTCGATTTAAGAAGTTGTTGACTGCAGCAAATTTCGATTTTTTGAAAGTCAGTCAAATTACCACCCACGTTTTGGATACCGCTGTCGGATTGCCTGGCAAAGACATTTCGATTCGTATGCAAGCGATGCAAAACGGAATCTGGCAAACTATCGCGCAAGGCATCACCAATGCCGATGGCAGAATTCCAGATTTGTTGCCCCAAGAAAGAATCCTAAAACCAGATACGTATAAAATGGTTTTTGATACGGGAAGCTATTTTAGAAAGCAAAATCTACAGACTTTTTATCCGGCAGTGGAGATTATTTTTAATACTTTCGATGATGCTCATTATCACGTTCCTTTGTTAGTGAATCCGTTTGGGTATAGTACATACAGAGGAAGCTAAATTGAAACCGAATGTCCTAGCCCCGATAGCAGCGGTTATCCTTTTTTGCTTTTAAGAAAAAGCCCCTCGACTGCGCTCGGGGTGACAAAAAGCAAAAAAGATAAAAGCGCATAGCGGGATTAGCTCCTAAAACATTTAATAATTCATAATTTTTAATTCGTAATTAAAATGACCATTCCTTCCAATAAAAAAGAACAATTATTTCAAAGCTTGCGTCAAGCCAATACTACTTTTAATGAAATATATCCGGGCGATAGAAGCGATCGTCAGCCTGTGCATACCTTGTATGGTGGTGCGAATCTATTCAAGTCGGATGCGCCGATTGCATTAGGGCATCGTGCGTTGGAAATTCTAGAAACCTATGCTCCGAATCATGAAGTTTTTGGAAAAGCATTCGGATTGACGGGCGGTAACGACTTCAGTAAACGCATTTATGACAAAGTCGTCGCCAAATTGAAATCGGAAGCGATTGAAGATTTTAGAATTGATTTTGAAGACGGTTATGGCAACCGAAGCAACGAGGAAGAAGACGCGACTGCGGTTTCAACAGCCATTGAAGTGGCTAAAGGCATGCAAGAAAAAACACTGTCGCCATTTATCGGCATCCGCATCAAACCGTTTACAGAAGAAATGAAAGAACGCGGTTTGCGTACTTTAGATATTTTCGTCAGCACTTTAGTGAAAGAAACAGGCGGAAAATTACCAGAAAATTTTGTGGTGATGTTGCCGAAAGTGACCATTCCGGAGCAACCAGAAACCTTGGCTAATTTCTTTACCATTTTAGAAGAAGAATTGGGTTTAGAAAAAGGCGTTTTGAAAATGGAAATGATGGTCGAAACTACGCAAGCGATTATGGATATTAACGGGACGAATCCTTTGTATCGATTCATCAAAGCGGCGCAAGGACGTTGCATTGCTATGCATTTCGGGACGTACGATTACACAGCAAGTTGCAGCATTACGGCGAAATACCAAGAAATGGATCATCCGGTTTGCGATTTTGCACA
Organism: Flavobacteriaceae bacterium; assembly: GCA_947461795.1. Classification (GTDB taxonomy): domain Bacteria; phylum Bacteroidota; class Bacteroidia; order Flavobacteriales; family Flavobacteriaceae; genus Flavobacterium. Next base: position 3,437 of record CANHMG010000122.1, read on the forward strand.
TCATATGACGAAAGTGGCTTTGGCTCATACCGGTATTTGGTTGAGTGATGGCGCGACGAATACAATGCCTATCGGTCCACATCGCGGTGATTTGACGCCAGCGCAAGAAGAAGAAAACCGTCAAGTCGTGCACAGAGCATGGAAGAAAGGCTACGATCATATTCGTCATTCGTTATGGAATGGGTATTATCAGGGTTGGGATTTGAATCCAGCGCAGTTTCCGATGCGATATGCTGCCGTGTATGCATTTTTCTTAGAAAGTTATGATGATGCCGTAGATCGCTTGAAAACCTTTGTGGATAAAGCGGCGAGAGCTACTTTGATTGGAGATGTGTTTGATGACGCGGCAACTGGACAAGGACTTTTGAATTATTTCCTTCGTGCCTTGAATAGCGGCGCCATTACCGAGGAAGAAGTACTGGCAACTGGATTGACATTAGATGAAATCCGCGGTCGTTCGTTCAAGAAAATTTTAGAGAATAGAATGGCAAAATAGAGCAGGTTGTCAGAAACGATTATTAAAAGGTTATTTTATGATGAATATAAAAAGCAAATTAAAACGTTTCTGGAAACTTTTAGGTCCTGGATTGATAACCGGCGCTAGCGATGACGATCCATCTGGTATCGCTACTTATTCGCAAGCTGGAGCTGGCTTTGGACTATCTACATTGTGGACGGCGTTGATTGCTTTTCCGTTGATGGCCAGTATCCAGCAAATGTGTGCTCGAATCGGTTTGGTTACAGAGCAAGGATTGACGGGAACTTTGAAGAAAAATTATCCGAAACCTGTTTTGTACTTGATGTTGTTGTTTAGTTTTCCCGCCATTGTCATGAATATTGGCGCTGATATCGCTGGAATGGGAGCGGTGGGTAATTTGCTTTTTCCT
>CANHMG010000123.1 GCA_947461795.1 Flavobacteriaceae bacterium
AAATGAAGTAGTGCCAGAAGCTGTTAATGTTGGCGGTGAAGGCGGTGTGGTATCGAGAACAAAAGGTATAATGATAAAATTGGTGTTGGATACATCATAAAATATATGATTTGATCCAACAATCATGATACGATTTGTTGATCCTACTGAATTTGGAATTAGAACAGCTTGAGATCCATCATTAGGTGTTCCTGCCAATAAGATGGTTGGAAAAGTTATTCCGCCATTTGTAGATAAAAGAATATCTACATTAGCACAATTAATTCCATTTGCTGTTGTACCTGCAACATCCCAAGTAATAGTCTGATTTGTATTTGCCATTATAGAAACAGCAGTATTTGGACTAGTCACTAAAAAAGGTCCCACATTAGCAACAGTAAGCACCATATCGTCTCTTTTGGTTTGACCTCCATTTGGAGTTCTATTGTCTCTTACTGTAAAAGCAAAATTCATTGTTCGAGCAACAGTTGGGATTACTTCCCAAGTTGGATTCAAAACATTTGCAACAACACTTGCTAAAGGTGGCATGTATCTGTTAGGTGAAGTTGTTGGTGAAATAGACCTAAAATTCGGACCAGTTGTAGCTGTTTGAGTTGGGGGTTGGGTACTTGTTTGATTGTTAGTTTGCTCCCAACAATACGTTAAAGCATCTCCATTTGCATCAGAACCAGTTCCTTTTAAAATAAAAGCCGTTCCTTTTGGTATCGTATAATCAATTCCTGCATTTGCATTTGGAGCAGTATTCCCATTAGCAACTGCATCAGCACATGTTCCTCCAGTTCCAGCAATAAATGCAGACATTTCAGAAATACTTACTGTATGAAAATATACATCCGAATTACTTTGAACATTAGGCGCACAGATTCCCGCATACCCCATTATTGTTGAAGCGCTTCCTGGTTCTACTGCAGTAGTCGCATTTCGGTTACATGCATTATTTTGTGTATGATTTCCTCCCCACTGGTGCCCCATTTCATGTGCTACATAATCTATATCAAAAGGATCTCCAACTGGCGAACCTTGACCTGTAATCCCTCTAGCTTTGCTACTTCCGCAAGGAGAGTTCAACTGAGCAAGGCCACCGCCTCCAGTACTCACCGTATGACCTATATCATAATTTGCAGAACCAATAGTAGCATCAATTACAGTTTGACTTTGATTAATCAATGTACTTGAATTTGAATTATCGAAACTATCTGAATCAACAAAAATAATCAAATCATTGTTGGCTACTAAGTTCATTCTTAATGACATATCATTTTCAAAAACACTATTGACACGTGCCATTGTAATTACCATAGCCGATAAAACTGCCGCTTTCTTTTGGGCTAAGGTTCCACCTCCTAATCCTGCAGCAGTTATATGAAAAGCTGCATATTCAATAGTACAAGCCATTGCTAAACGATACGATCTAAAAAAACTATCACTTGCTCTGTTTTGAATAGCACTTTTAATTGATCTAATCTGTTCAGAAGATGAATCAATAACATCACAATGAAAGGATTGAGTTGCAGTTACATCTTGCCTTTTATAAACAATATAATTGCTCAAATCTTTGGTATAGGTATCAATATAAAAAGTTCCGTTTTCACCCGATAATGACATGACGTGTAAACCAAAAACAGTTATACTAAATCGCATAGTTTCAGCAGAATTTTTAATGCTTTTTCCAGTATATGTTTTTAAATTGGGAAATTTATCTGCTAATCCTTTCTCCATAATAGGAGATTCATAAATTTTAAAGTCTTCCAATTCTCCTTTTGGATTTGGAAAAGCAATTATAACATCAGAAGATGTATTACCAGAATCTAAAGGTGCTTGTATCAAGCGCGATTTAAGTAAATCTAAATTTAAAGAATACAATTCATACTTAGATGGCATCGAAGCACGATCCATTTTAATTAGTGATTTTGTTGCTTCTTCAGAAACCTTATTCCATAAAGTATTTTGTCCAAAACTGTTAAAAAAAATAAAAACAGAAAATAGTAGTAATGTATTTCTCATGATGTTAATATGATTTATTGGAAGTAAAATTATATTAATTATCTCTAAATCAAAGCAGTTAAGAAACAATATTTTTTAAGAAATAAATAGTATTCTATTTTACAATCAAAAACTCCGAGCGTCTGTTTTGAGCATGTTCTTCTTCAGAACAATTTTCTTTACAATCTACTTTGGGTTCACTTTCTCCCATTCCTGTACCAGAAATTCTATACGCTTGTATTCCTTTCGAAATAACATATTGAGCAGTTGCTTTGGCTCTTTTATCAGAAAGACTCAAATTAAAAGCATCTCCTCCACGGTTATCTGTATGGGCTTTGGCAAGAATTATTAATTGATCATTACTTTTCATTACTTGAACCAATTTATCCAATTCATAAGCGCCTTCTCGTGTAATATTACTTTTATTGTATTCAAAGAAAATTGGTTTTAAGATAATTTCAGTTTCTGTAATTATTACATCTATTGGTTGTAATGCTATAGGAATAGTAATCATTCCTCCATTACTTTTGGCAACTTCAATAGTGTTGCTTTCAAAGCCATCTTTTGCTGCAACAATTGCGTAGGATTTATCACAATCAACTTTATAAGTTACTTCTCCTTTGTTATTGGATACTTGAGTAGCGATAATATTTTTCTTATCGTCAACAATCGAAACACTCGAATTGGCTAATATTGCTCCTGTTTTCGCATTAGTTACAACTGAAACTACATCTACATTACAAATAGTATGTACTTCAAAAACATCATCGTTTCCGTTTCGATTGCTTGATAAAAAACCAATATTCTGAGTTTTGTTGTAAGTAAAAGCAAAATCATCTTTCTCAGTATTAATAGGTTTTCCCATATTTTGAGCTTCTTCCGATTTACTTAAATCGATTTTAAAAATATCCAAACCACCCAATCCTGGTTTTCCACTAGAAGCAAAATATAAAGTAGTATTATCGTCTGCTATGAAAGGAAAACTCTCATTGCCTTCCGTATTGACTTTGCTTCCTAAATTTTCAGGTTTACCATACGTATTATCTCCATTTATAGATACTTTCCAGATATCAACACCACCAATACTTCCTGGTAAATCCGATGAAAAATACAAGGTTTTTCCATCACTACTGAGACATGGATTACTTGTAGAATAGGAACTGCTATTAAAAGGCAAAGAAATAATTGAATTCCAATTCCCACCAGTATTCACTGCTCTGAAAATATTGTTTCTACTTAATTTGAGTTTATTTTTGGAATCTTTTTCAAACGAAGATTCTCTGAAACTATCACTTGCAAAATAGATAGTATTTCCATCAGCACTTATAGTAGCTGGACCATCATGATATTTTGAGTTCAATTCAGTAACATTACTAACATTCGTAATTGTTTTATCTGAATTGAAATCTGCTTTATAAAGATCTAAATACGGTTCTTTATTCCAACCGTAATCTTTTCGTGAATTGTTTCTTGTACTAGTAAAATAGATTGTATTGTTATTCAAAACCGCACCAAAATCTGTTTTATCGGTATTGAATGTACCCGCTTTTACTTCATATAATTTGGAAAAATCAAATAATTTAGGAATATAATTAGGATTTTCTTTGAAGTTTTTCGCTCTCTGATCGTTAGGAACTTTATTGGCAAACTGCAACATTTGTTTGTTTGCTTCTTCATATTTCAAATTGGCTTTAAGCATTTGTGCAAATCGGTAATACGTTTCAGCATCCTGTGTAGATTGAACCGCTTTAGCATACCATTTTATAGCTTCTGTTGTATTGAACATATTAAAATAAGAATCAGCCAATTGTTTGTATACATAGCCGTCAGCTTTGCCATTATCTACAATTTTGAGATAGGCATTTGCTGCATTGACATATTCGTATTGATTAAAATATTGATCTGCTTTTTGAGTAGTTGAATTTTGACCTAGAATGTTATTAATAACAATAAAAAAACAAATAGTTATAAAGAAATTTTTCATAAGTGGTTTACTTTTATTTTAGAAATATCTAGGTGATTGTGATACTTTTTTCGGGAAATTCAAATCGAATAACAAAATGATTTCGTGTGAAGACGTGGTTGAAACTTTCAAATCAGAAATGACATGATCGTAAGCATAGCCTATTCTTAAGTTAGGATTGATTGAATAATTAACCATCGCCCCGAAACTATCTTCTTTTCGATAAGTCGCTCCAACTTCAAATTTCTCATTGAACAAGAAATTCGTTGAAACATCAAAGGACACCGGAGCTCCAAAAGCTGATTTTACCATTCCAAAAGGTTTGAATTTTACATTCTCCGACAAATCAAA
>CANHMG010000124.1 GCA_947461795.1 Flavobacteriaceae bacterium
ATGGAAAGCGATTTGATGCTTCAAAAACCACGACCGTTGTCGAATACTTTTTTCAATTGGAAAGAAATCCTCATCAGCATCATACAAGGATTGGTGATAACAGGCGGATTGCTTTTCGTTTACCAACATTGCGTAGCGGATTCTTGCACCGAAAGCCAAACGAGAACGACGGTTTTCCTAACGTTGATTATCGCCAATATATTCATGACATTGGTCAATCGTTCTTTTCATTATTCGATCTTAACGACGATTCTATACAAAAATAATTTGGTGCCGGTGATTATTGGTGTGACTATCTCGATTACCAGTCTGCTCCTATTTGTCCCGCCCTTTTCGAAATTCTTTCAATTTGAAATGATCACTACAGAACAATTCCTTTTAAGCGTTGGTGTTGGAATGGCTTCTGTTTTATGGATTGAAATTTATAAATGGATGAGAAGACGATAATCGATGATAAGATTGTTGGATAATTAGATTGTTGGATTGTTGGATTGTTGGATTGTTGGATTTTTCGAAAAATCTAAAAATCCTACTTCCTAGCCCGGATTGCTTCGCCAGTTCGCGTTACTCGTGTGAAGGGAAAATCCTTTTTTGTTTATGTAAAAAGCTCCTCGACTGCGCTCGGAGTGACAAAACAAAAAAGATTGGAATGATAGCCGGATTAGCTCCTAATGAAACTCCCCAAACAACTTCGACGCTTCGTTATAACTGCTTTCAAAACTCATCGGACTGGTATTCGTATTTGCTTTTTCAGCGGTGAAATACGACAACATTTTCTCGGTTGGCATATTGCCAGTCAAATCGTCTTTCGCCATCGGACAACCGCCAAAACCCTGAATAGCCCCATCGTAGCGACGACAACCGGCTTTGTAAGCGGCATCGATTTTCTCGAACCATTTGTCGGGCGTCGTGTGCAAGTGCGCTCCAAACTCGATGCTAGGATACTGTGGAATCAAATTCGAAAACAAATAAGAAATGACTTCAGGTGTCGAGCTTCCAATCGTATCGGACAAAGACAGAATCTTCACTCCCATTGTAGACAATTTTTGCGTCCACTCGCCAACAATTTCAACATTCCACGGATCGCCGTAAGGATTGCCAAATCCCATCGACAAATACGCGACAACTTCTTTGTTAGACGCATCGGCAATGTTGAGAATTTCCTCTAACGTCACCAACGATTCCGCAATAGTTTTGTGGGTATTCCGCATTTGGAAATTCTCCGATATCGAAAACGGAAAACCCAAATATTGTATTTCTTTATGCGTGGCGGCGGCTTGCGCTCCTTGTGTATTAGCAATAATGGCGAGCAATTTACTGGTAGTTTGCGACAAATCGAGTTGGGCTAAAACCTCCGCAGTGTCTTGCATTTGTGGGATGGCTTTCGGAGAAACAAAACTCCCGAAATCGATGGTATCAAAACCCACACGCAACAGCGACTGAATATACGTCACCTTTCGTTCCGTGGGAATAAACGGTTTGATACCTTGCATGGCATCGCGCGGACATTCGATGATTTTGATAGATTCCATAGAGCGCCAAAGATAACAAAGTATTGTATTTTACGAAATCGTTTTCTTGTAATAATTCGAACCCGTTAGATGCAGTAATATGTAAATTCAAAATTTTACAAAAACCACATAGAGACATAGAAAAAAAAGAGTTGTAGAGACCAACTTATTGTTTCACATAGCTGTGGTTTCTATGATAAAATAAATTGTCTTTATGATTTTGATAAAAACTATGTTTCTATGTGGTTGAAAATAGAGTAGTAAATTATCTGATAATAATGAAAAATATGGAACCTTATAATCTCGCCAATATCTTCTCATTAATCGCTTTCACCAAAGCTGGACCTTCGTAAATAAAACCTGTGTACAATTGCACTAAACTTGCACCAGCTTCCAATTTCTCCATCGCATCTTCCGCGGAGTGTATTCCTCCTACTCCAATGATTGGAAACGCTTTATTGCTTTTATCCGATAGGAAACGAATCACTTCCGTAGCACGTTTCGTCAAGGGTTTTCCCGATAGTCCACCTGCTTCGTTTTGGTTGGGCGACTGCAAGCCATCTCTTGAAATCGTAGTATTTGTCGCAATAACACCTGCAATTTTGGTGGTTGCTACAATATCAATAATGTCTAATAATTGTTCATTGGTTAAATCAGGAGCAATTTTGAGAAGAATTGGCTTTGTCTTAGGTTTCGTTTCATTCTTATTTTGCAACGTTTGCAGTAGTTGTGTCAATGGTTCTTTGTCTTGTAACGCTCTCAAATTCGGTGTGTTAGGCGAACTTACATTCACTACAAAATAATCAACCACGTCGTATAAGGCATCGAAACAAATTTCATAATCGGAAGTTGCTTCTTCATTGGGCGTGACTTTATTTTTTCCGATGTTGCCGCCAATTAAGACTCCGTCATTTTTCTTCAATCGTTCGACTGCTGCTTCCACGCCACCATTGTTAAATCCCATTCGATTGAGAATCGCGCTGTCTTCTTTCAATCTGAACAAACGTTTCTTAGGATTACCGTCTTGTGGTTTGGGTGTTACCGTTCCGATTTCGATGAAACCAAAACCGAAGTTGGCCAGTTCCTTATACAATTTCGCATCTTTATCGAAACCAGCTGCTAGTCCAACGGGGTTTTTAAATTTCAATCCAAAGACTTCACGTTCCAATCTTTTATCATTGACTGAATACATTGCATTGCATATTGCTGCAAATCCAGGGATTTTACTCAAAAATCGAATCAATGCAAACGTAAAATAATGCACTTCTTCGGGATCAAACCAAAAAAGTATCGGGCGAATGAGGAGTTTATACATATCGAAGTGTTGTGGCACAAAAGTAAAAATTAGTGAACATTAAATCCTATTAATTAAAACAAATTTTATTTATCTTTAGACTTCTAAAACTATACGCCATGGAATGGACTGCCAAACTTATTACCCACAAATTAGAAAAACGGATTGCTGTTTTTTTTGAGAAAGATCCGTTATTAATACAACGCATGAGAACCATCGTAGGCGCGCGTTGGAGCCAAACTCGAAAATGCTGGCATGTGCCCAATACCGAAGAAAACCGCATTCGATTTAAGATTTTTGAACCCATCATTCGATATCCTTCTGCTGACGGAATTGTTCAATTAAAGAAATTTGAACAGTGGTTATTATCCCGAAGATATAGTGATAATACTATTCGAACGTATACAGAAGCGCTGAAGGTGTTTTTGACTTATTTCAATACAAAACTTGCTGCAGAAATTACCAATGACGATGTTATTTTTTATACTAATGATTACATCTTAAAAAATAATCTTTCTGCATCTTATCAAAATCAGATTGTGAATGCGATTAAGTTGTATTATTCGACAGTTCAAAATAAAAAGATTGAAATTTCAAGAATACATAGACCCAAAAACGCAAAATTGCTTCCGAATGTGTTAAGTAAAGCAGAAGTAAAAATGATTTTAGAGGCACATGTGAATATGAAACACAAAATGATGTTATGTTTGATTTACAGTTGTGGATTACGACGAGGAGAGTTATTGAATTTAAAATTACAAGATATTGATTCAAAAAGAAACCTCATTTTCATATATCAAGCTAAAGGAAAGAAAGACCGGATTGCACCCTTATCTCCTAAAATTTTAGAGATGTTACGTACGTACTACGCTGGCTACAAACCTAGTATTTGGTTGTTTGAGGGGCACAATAAAGGAGAGCAATATTCTGAAAAAAGTATTCAGAGTGTAATAAAAAATGCGGTTTCAAAAGCGGGAATTCAGAAACCAGTTTCCTTACATTGGTTACGTCACAGTTATGCTACTCATTTATTAGAGAGCGGCACTGATTTGCGTTATATTCAAGAGCTTTTAGGGCATCGAAGTAGTAAAACCACCGAAATTTATACGCATGTAAGTACAAAGAGTTTACAGCAAATAAAAAGTCCATTTGATGATTTATAATTTCCTACATTAGCAAAAAAAAATTCTCATTCAAAACCTACCTATACATCCTGAAAATGGATTTTTTGTATGATTTAGATGGACATATATGGGAGTTATGAGCAATTAGATCGTAGAATTAAATAACTTAATGCAATTTTGCAGAAAATAAACATTAAAAAAACAAAAATTATGAAAAAGAAATTTTTTACCATAATATTCATTGCATTTTATATCATTTGTTTTGGACAAACTAATGAGAAA
>CANHMG010000125.1 GCA_947461795.1 Flavobacteriaceae bacterium
CAAAGCTATGGCCCACATTCAAGATACTATTGAAGAAGCTAAATTAACTGCTCAACAAGAAGCCAAAAAAATCATTATCAATACTATTCAACGAGTTGGGACAGAAGAAGCTGTTGAGAATTGTGTTTCTGTTTTCAATATCGAATCTGACGATGTAAAAGGAAGGATTATTGGTAGAGAAGGAAGAAATATTAGAGCTCTTGAAGCTGCTACAGGTGTTGAAATTATTGTAGACGATACTCCAGAAGCGATTATCCTTTCTTGTTTTGACCCAGTTCGTAGAGAAATTGCACGTTTGTCATTGCATAAATTAGTAACAGACGGACGTATTCATCCTGCTCGAATTGAGGAAGTAGTTGCTAAAACAACCAAACAAATTGATGACGAAATTATCGAAGTCGGCAAAAGAACTGTAATCGATTTAGGTATTCATGCTTTACATCCTGAATTAATCAAAGTAGTGGGTAGAATGAAATACCGTTCTTCCTACGGACAAAATTTATTACAACACTCCCGTGAAGTTTCTAAACTTTGTGGAATCATGGCAGCTGAATTAGGATTAAATGTAAAACTAGCTAAAAGAGCCGGTTTACTTCATGATATTGGTAAAGTTCCAGATGCCGAAAGTGATTTACCTCACGCATTATTAGGAATGCAATGGGCTGAAAAATATGGTGAAAAAGAAGAAGTTTGCAATGCTATTGGTGCGCATCATGATGAAATTGAAATGAAATCACTTTTGTCACCAATTGTTCAAGTTTGTGATGCTATTTCTGGAGCTAGACCTGGAGCTAGAAGACAAGTTTTAGATTCGTATATTCAACGTCTTAAAGATTTGGAAGAAGTAGCTTTTGGTTTTAGTGGTGTTAAAAACGCTTATGCCATTCAAGCAGGAAGAGAATTACGTGTAATTGTTGAAAGTGAAAAAGTTACTGATGACAATGCTGCACAATTATCTTTTGAAATTTCTCAAAAAATTCAAACAGAAATGACCTATCCAGGTCAAGTAAAGGTTACTGTAATTCGTGAAACAAGAGCAGTGAATATTGCAAAATAATATTCCATTATTAAAAAAAAAGCACTCCATTGGAGTGCTTTTTTTTTAAAATATTTTTCTCAAATCATCAAGGGTCATGGGTTTAAAGAAATAATCTTTAACTTGATCTTGATATTCTTTAGCCTTATTAATATCCGAAATACTATCCGAAGAACTTACTAAATATATAATTGTTTTTCCTCCTTCTGTTGTTTTTTTAGTTTTCCTAAATTCATCTAAAAATTGCCATCCATCCATGATTGGCATATTGATGTCTAAAAGAATTAAGTCTGGCATCGTTACACCATTACTAATTTTGTCTTTAATCTCTTCTATCGCCTCTAATCCATTCATATAGAACGAAGGATTGATATCGATGTTGTTTTTTGAGAATAACTTTTTAATAATAAAGTGAAAAACTTTATCATCATCTATTACAAATACATCTTTAAATTTACTCATAGAAATATATTTTAAAAGTAGTTCCTATTCCAACTTTACTAGTCACATCAACTTTACCACCCATGGCTTCAATTTGATTCTTGGTAATAAACAAACCTATTCCTCTTGAATCTTTATGCTTATGAAAAGTTTTATACATTCCAAATATCTTTTTCCCATGCTTTTCTAAATTAATTCCTAATCCATTATCTTCAATTTCTAAGATTTTGTGTTGCTTGTTTGAAGTTAAAGAATAACGAATAACAGGAGTTCGATCTGGATGAGAATAACGAATGGCATTGGATGTAAAGTTAAGAAGAATACTTTCTAAATAAGCAGGATTAAAAACAATTGTTTGATTTTTACACAACTTATTTTGTATGATGACTTTGTTTTTTTTAATCTCTTCACCTAAAATATCAAGTGTTTTACCTAAGTAAGTATTCAAATTTAAATTTTCTTTTTTCTGAACTAATTCCGATTGAATTTCTACCAATTCCTTCAAATGTACTATCGTTTGTGATAAAGCTTTTGAAGAAGTTTTTAAATGATTGAAAGTTTCTTGAATGAAATCTTCATCCGTTTCGTCAGCGATTATATTCAATAACATTTCAATATTACCCGAATGAGACCTTAAATTATGGGATACAATATGAGCAAAATTTAACAATCTGCTGTTTTGCTCTGATACGATTTCTAAAGTTTGCAATAAATGATGCTCTTTTTCTTTTTGTGCAGAAATATCAGTATGGGTGCCAATAATTCTTAATGGCAAATTATTGCTATCTCTCTCTATTATTTTACCTCTACTTAATATCCATTTATAATCCCCGGACAAAGTCATTACTCGTTGGGTATTTTCATAAAATGGAGTTTTGTTTTTTATATGCAATTGAATATCATCAAGATATTTATTTTTATCTTCAGGATGAACTCTATCGTCCCAAAGATTTATCGACTCAATAGTATCTTTAGCTTCAAATTCAAGCATTTTCATAGATTGAGAGGAATAAAAAACAGTATTAGCTTTAACATCTAAATCCCAAATTCCTTCAGAAGAAGCCTCAAGTGCAAAGGAAAATCGTTGTTCTGAAATCTTTAATTGAAGTTCTTGCAATTTAAAAGAACTAATGTCTGTTATTTTCCCAAAAAAGTGAACTGTATTTCGTTCGTCTTTTTCGACCATTGCAAAACCTTTATACCATTTCAACCCTTTTTGAGGTAAAATTGCCCTAAATTCATGGTTCCATTCTTTCAAATTAGATTTTGATTTTTGAATAGATTGAATAAACAAATCAAAATCATCAGGATGAATTCTACTTTTTAAAATAGTAAAAGCATCTAAAAATTTTTCTTCCGGACTAAGATCAAAATGTGTTAAAACTGATTTGCTTAAAAATGGAAATGCAAGCGTTCCCTCTTTTGTTATTGAAAATTGAAATATCAAATCTGGCGATTGAAATAATAGTTTTTTATAAAAGCTATTCTTTTCTTCTAAAATTTTTAAATCCGGGTAATTGTAGGTTTCCATAGTATAATGCAAATTAGTTGGGGCAAAATTTGAATACATATAATGTTAATCACAATAATTAACGAGGTCAAACATATAAATAAAAAATCGATTAAATGCATTTTTTTTCTGTTAAAATACACATTTTAACATTAAATGTAAGTTTTTTAGTTCTTTCTAGGATGAAACGAATTCATGATTTGAGTCAAATGTTTACGATCAAGATGCACATATATTTCGGTAGTTGTGATGGATTCATGCCCTAACATTAATTGAATAGATCGCAAGTCTGCACCGTTCTCTAAAAGATGAGTTGCATAGGAATGACGAAAAGTATGAGGACTAATTTTTTTATTTAAATGGATTGAAACAGCTAATTCTTTAATAATCGTAAAAATCATAGCTCTTGTTAACTGTTTTCCTCTTCTATTAAGAAATAAAGTATCTTCATGACCTTTATGGATTGTTAGCTGAATTCGTATTGTATTTCTATAGAGATGAATATAATTTTGAGTAGGCAATCCAATAGGAACAAAACGCTGTTTATTTCCTTTACCTGTAATTTTTATAAAACCTTCTTCAAAAAAAAGGTCTGATATTTTCAAATTGACTAACTCAGAAACTCGCAATCCACAACTGTATAAGATTTCAATCATGGCTCGGTTACGTTCGCCTTCATTCGTGGATAAATCTATGGATGAGATTAGAGCATCTATTTCGGATGTAGCTAAGGTGTCTGGTAATTTTCTTCCAATTCTAGGAGTTTCTATTAATTCCAAAGGATTGTCTTTGCGATATTCTTCGAAAATTAGATAGGAGAAAAAACTTTTAAGGCCTGAAATAATTCTTGCTTGCGAACGAGCATTGACTTCTTTAGCAATAGTATAAATAAAATGTTGCAAAGTGTCTTCTCGTATCGTTATAGGAGTAACCTCAATAGAATTGGTTTCTAAAAAATGGGTC
>CANHMG010000126.1 GCA_947461795.1 Flavobacteriaceae bacterium
AAACCGTTTTTCTCTCTGAATATTGGGCACATAACAATCGTTACATTCAAATAATATTTCTCAACTAATTTTTTTACAATTTGAACTTGTTGAAAATCTTTTTCGCCAAAATAAGCCTTTGTAGGTTGAACAATTTCAAAAAGTCTTTTAACAACAGTTCCAACTCCATCGTAATGACCAGGTCTAAATTTACCTTCCATTTGATTTTCTAATCCATCAAAATTAAAATGTTCAGAAATAGTATTCCCTTCATATATGTCTTCTACGGTTGGGGCATAAATTACAATTTCGTTTGAAACAGATTTTATTTTTTCAAAATCCGCTTCTAAAGTTCTTGGGTATTTTGCTAGGTCTGAAGGATTGTTAAATTGAGTAGGATTGACAAAAATACTGATAACTGTTAACGAATTATTTTGAATTGATTTTTTTAATAATGACAAATGACCTTGATGAAGCGCGCCCATTGTAGGAACGAAACCGACAGTGGAATTAGTACTAGAAAATGACTTTAAAAACAACTTTAATTCGGCTTGCTTCTCGAATATTTTCATGAAAGGACTCTTGAAATAGAATGCAAACTTAAGATTTTAGTTAATACCTGCATAAATTTTTGTAATTTTGCCTGTTTTTTGTTGACAATTAGTAAAAGTAAAATACAATATGGAGGATAAGAGGATATTATACGTATCATCTGAAGTGGTGCCTTATTTGGCAGAGAATGAAGTTTCTTTGATGTCTTACGATGTTCCCAAAATGATCAATGATCAAGGTGGGCAAATTCGAATTTTTATGCCGAGATATGGCAATATAAATGAAAGAAGACATCAATTACACGAAGTAATTCGCCTATCGGGAATGAATTTAGTAGTAAACGATTTGGATATGCCATTGATTATAAAAGTTGCTTCTATCCCAAAAGAGAGAATACAAGTTTACTTTATTGATAACGATGAATATTTTAAACGGAAAGCAACTTTTACGGATGAAGAAGGTTTGATGTATCCTGACAATGACGAAAGAGCTATTTTCTTTGCAAAGGGAGTTGTTGAAACCGTAAAAAAACTAAATTGGGTTCCGGATATTATTCATGTTCATGGTTGGATGGCAGCAATGCTCCCGATTTATATGAAACATTATTATAAAGATGAAGCGTTATTTGCGGACACCAAAATTGTTACATCTGTATACAGCCAATCTTTTGAAGGCAATCTTGATTTAGATATGATCAATAAAATTAAATTTGATGGAATTCCAGAAGAATCCATTTCGAATTTAATAACTCCAAGTTATGAGAACATTTTAATGGCTTCTATTCTTCATTCAGATGCGGTAATTATTGCTTCAGAAGCACTCTCTCCAAGTTTAACAAAATATATTGAATCCTCAGGAAAACCTTTTTTACCTTTCGCTCAGAAAGATCAATTTGCAGAAGCGTATACTAATTTTTATAAAAATACGGTTCTATAATTTATAGAAATTAATAAGTATGTACAAGAATTTTTTTTTAAAGTCTGTTTTCATTTCATTACTTCTAAGTGTTTTGTTTTCGTGTGATAATGATTCCAATGAGATTGGAACAGACATTGTCGGAAATGACAATTTCGAAACAGGTACACCAGAAGATTACAGTGTTAAAGCAATCAGTCAAACTACTGGACCTGTTGAATCACTTGATTTAGCTATAAATGCTCTTGGAATTTATAAAAACCCTGTTTTTGGAACTACAAAAGCAAATTTAGCGGTTCAATTGGTAATGGATGACACGAATATTAATCCTACTTTTGACACAGCTTTAAACCCCTTAATTGAAAGTGTAGTTCTTACAATTCCTTATTTTATTGATAGCAAGACCACTAATTCAGATGGATCTAGCATTTACACTTTGGATTCTATTTATGGACCAACCAATTCAAAAATTAATTTAAAAATATTTGAATCAAAGTTTTATATAAGAGATATTGATCCAGTTACTCAAGGAATTCAAAGGTATTATAGTGATCAAAATCAGGCTTTTGATGATATTAAAGGGATGCAACTTAATAATTCAGGAGACATAAGTCAAAATGATGCATTCGTTTTTAGTTCAGCAGAGCTTGTTGAACCAGGTATAATAACTGACGAAGACCCTACTCCAGATCCAATTCGTTCAGCACCTGGAATGAAAATAACTTTAGATAAAGATTTTTTTATTGCTAAAATATTACAAGAGAATACAGGTAAATTGCTAAACAATAATGTCTTTAAAGAATATTTTAGAGGATTGTATTTTCAAGTAGAAAATTCAGGATCAGATGAAGGAAATTTAGCGATGTTGAATATTAAAGCGGGTAAGATAACTATTAAGTACAAACAAAATATATCTAGTACGGATACAACAAGAGAAGACAAAATTTTTATTTTAAATTTGAAAGGAAAATCAATTAACTTCTATGAAAATGGACCAGCACCATCACCTATAATCGATGACAGACTCTATTTGAAAGGAGGTAATGGTTCATTGGCAATAATAGATCTTTTCGATGGGCCTGACAATAACGGTAATGGATATTCCGATAAATTAGATGAACTTCGCGAAAACAAATGGTTAGTAAATGATGCGAGTTTGACTTTTTATATAGATAATAATGCTATGGGTAATTCTGCAGACGAACCAAATAGAATCTATTTGTATGATTTAAAAAATAAAAGACCTTTAATAGATTATTATGCGGATCAAAACTCAGGTTCTTCTAAACCAAAGTATTCAAAGTCAGTTTTTGGAGGAATTATAAAAAAGACAGATGGTAGAGGAACCTATTATAAATTAAAAATCACAAATCATATAAGAGGATTAATCAATAATGCAGATTCTACGAATGTTAGATTAGGATTGGTTGTAACAGAAAATATTGCTGATGTTTTTAATAGAAAACTAAAAACGACTACCCTTCAAAACAACATTAGTGAAATCCCAACAGCGTCTATTATTAATCCTTTGGGGACGATATTGTACGGAAGTGGAGATAATGTACCTTTAAATAAAAGAATACAACTTAAAATTTATTATACTAAACCTAAACAAAACTAATTTATGTGTGGAATTGTCGGTTATATCGGATTTAGAGAAGCCTATCCTATAATCATTAAAGGATTAAAAAGGTTAGAATACAGAGGCTATGACAGCGCTGGAATTATGCTTTATGATGGAACAAACGTAAACGTTTCTAAGACTAAAGGGAAAGTTTCCGATTTGGAAGAAAAATCACTAAAAGAGAAAACTACTATAGGAAACATCGGTATGGGTCATACTCGTTGGGCAACTCATGGAGTTCCTAATGATGTAAATTCGCACCCGCATCTATCCAATTCTGGGGATTTAGCTATAATTCATAATGGAATTATAGAAAATTATGAACCTCTTAAAAAAGAGTTGATAAAAAGAGGATATACATTTCAGTCCGATACAGATACAGAAGTATTAGTAAACCTTATTGAAGAAGTTCAGAAAAAAGACAATTTAAAACTTGGCAAAGCTGTTCAAGTAGCATTAAACCAAGTTGTTGGGGCGTATGCGATTTGCGTTTTTGACAAAAAAAACCCAGATGAAATCATTGTAGCTAGATTAGGAAGTCCATTGGCAATAGGTGTAGGGAATGATGAGTTTTTTATAGCTTCAGATGCTTCTCCATTTATTGAGTATACTTCCAATGCAATTTATTTAGAGGATGAAGAAATGGCGATTGTTCGTTTACATAAACCATTAAAAATCAGAAAAATTAAAGATGATACAATAGTTGATCCTTATGTGCAAGAATTGCAAATGAACTTAGAGCAAATTGAAAAGGGCGGTTACG
>CANHMG010000127.1 GCA_947461795.1 Flavobacteriaceae bacterium
AAACAAAAAAATAATGGGGTTTTAAAACCCCATTATTTTTCTACTTACACAGTTTATGGTTTAGTACCTATACATATTTTAAAAGCGAGATTTTTTCTCGCTTTTTTTTTGGATTTTTATTAACAACTTAAATTGTGATTTATTCAATTTGCTTTCGTTTTTATAGGCGCGTATGGTTTTATTTTTAAACATTAGGCTTATATGTTAAGAAAATCTTAACAATTCATTTGTTTCATATTATTTATTAAAGTTCTCAGACTTGAGAATAGTGAAATATTCAATTCGTTTTCTTAAAGAATTATGAAAATATTTGTACATTGGCTACATAAACCAACAAAACCTAAACCCAATGAAATTTTATTTATTTATCATGTCATTGTTATTTTGTAGTGTAATTCACTCTCAAAATTCAATAACAGGCTCAATTACAGATAGTAATAAGCAGCCCGTTCCTGGAGCCAATATAAAAGTTATTGGAGATTCAACAGGAACAACCTCCGATAGTGATGGTAACTTCAAATTAACTACCTCCGCCAATCTTCCTTTCAAACTTGAAGTAACAAGTGTTGGATATGAGAAAAAAAATGTATCCATTACTTCAAACAATCAAAAAGTAACAGTTGTTCTTAATGATCAAGAAACAAAACTGAATGAAATCGTTGTGTCTGCATCAAGAACACCTGAGAGAGTCATTGAGTCTCCTGTGACTATCGAAAGAATGGGGATACAACAGATAAAAAATTCTACTGCGGCTACCTATTATGATGGCTTAGAAAATTTAAAAGAAGTTCATTTTAACACCAGTAGTCTGTCGTTTAAATCAATTAACACTAGAGGTTTTGCTACCATTTCCAACACTCGTTTTATGCAATTGGTAGATGGAATGGATAATTCTTCTCCAGCATTAAATTTTGTATTAGGGAATTTAATAGGTCTATCCGAATTAGACGTCGCTAATGTAGAATTACTACCAGGGGCATCGTCTGCTTTATACGGTGCGAATGCTTTTAATGGAATATTATTCATGAATAGCAAAAGCCCTTTTACAAGTGAAGGCATTAGCACCTATATGAAATATGGTCAAACATCTCAAAAAACAGCAGGAACCAATGACTACTATGATTTTGGAATCCGAGCTGCTCATGCTTTCAATAAATATATTGCAGGGAAAGCTAACCTAAACATTATGAGAGCTACAGAATGGATTGCCTCTGATGATCGAGATGTTAATGGCGGATTGGTTGGATTTGAAAACAATCAAAACTATAATGGATTAAATTATTACGGAGATGAAGCTACATTCTTTATTCCAAATGTTGGTAATGTAAGCAGAACAGGTTATCGCGATCAAGATTTGAATGATAACAAGATAAAAAGTGTAAAAGCTGATTTCTCTTTACATATCAAACCTTGGGCTAACGACTTCGAAATTATTTTACAAAGTAAAGTAGGAACTGGAAATACCATTTACCAAGGAGCGAATCGATATGCTTTGAAAAACTTCTTTATGAATCAAAATAAAATAGAAGTAAAAGGAAGTAACTTCTTTGTTAGGGGTTATATGGTAACTGAAGACGCAGGAAATTCATATAATATGACTTTTGCAGGATTGAAAGTAAATGAAGAATGGAAAAGTAACACGAATTGGTTTACCGATTATGCAACGGCGTATCAATTATCTAGTGCAATATTAGGATTGAATGCAAGTAATGCCGCCGCCTATGCAAGAAACTTTGCTGATTATAACATCACAAGTCCATTATTACCATTGCCTTTAAGCGATAAAGGCGGTGCTAGAGGGACAAGATTCTTGCCAGGAACTACAGATTACAATAATGCATTAGCGAAAGTAATCGGAAATTCTAACCCAATCACAGGAGGAGCGAAATTTGAAGACCAATCTAAAATTTTTCATTCCGATGCCAATTATAATTTTAAAGACAAAATAAAATTTGCCGAAATTCAAGTAGGAGGTTCTTTGCGTCAATACGAAATGAACTCCAATGGAAGTATATTCACTGACGGTGATGGAAAAATCACTTACAACGAATTTGGAGTTTACTCTCAATTGACCAAGAAATTCTTAAAAGAAGATCGCTTGAAATTTACAGGTTCAGTTCGATACGATAAAAGTCAAAACTTTGAAGGTTTCGTTTCTCCAAGAGTCGCATTCGTTTATTCTGCAGGAGCCAACAAACGCCACAATATTAGAGCTTCATATCAAACAGGATTTAGAAATCCTACAACTCAAGATCAATATATTGGTTTAGATGTCGGACCGTATGCCCTGATTGGTTCGGCTCCAGATAATTTAGCACGCTATTCGGAAATTCGAGGCGATAATTTTAATGGAAGCGGAGTTATTTCTGACGCAGGACAAACTATATTGAATGGTGCTACACAAGTAACAATGACAGGTACTCAAGCCTATGAAAATTCATTTACTAAAGAATCTGTTATTGCTTTTGATAATGCAATTTCAGGTGGTCAAACCCCTTCGATTGCTGCCACAAATTTACAAGTGGCAAGTATTGGTTTTGTAAAACCAGAAAGAGTTCAAGCTTTTGAATTAGGTTATCGTACAGTTATCAATAACGATTTGTCAATTGACATTAATGGGTATTACAACATTTACAACGACTTCATAAGTCAAGCTAGAGTGTTTTCGCCTTATTATGGAGATGTGAATGAAATAGCGGTTAATCCAAATGCCATTACTGCTATAACCAATAAAGACAGAAGAGAGTATAATGTATACACTAACTCACAAACTCAAGTTACTTCAGTTGGTTTTGGAATTGGATTAGGTAAAAAAGTGTATAAAGATTTTGAAGTGAATGTCAATTATAACTTTGCTGATTTCGAATTTGATCAAGACAAAGATCCGTCTTTTATAGCTGGATTCAATACACCAAAACATAGAGTAAAAGCTTCATTAGGAAATGACAAACTTTTCAAAAACTTCGGATTCAACACTAACGTTCGTTGGAATACAGAATACTTGTGGGAATCAAATTTCGGTGACGGAATGGTGCCAGAGAACACCGTATTCGATGCGCAAATTAATTATGCAATCCCAGCCATGAAATCAGTACTAAAAGTAGGAGGCAATAACGTTTTTGGAAAAGACTATATTCAAGTAATTGGAGCAGGAGCAATTGGACAATTATGGTATGCATCCTGGACAATCAATCCTTAATTCTTTCACTATTTAAAATTATTTCAATCATGATAAAAAATTTCAAATGGCTAGTATTGGTTTCGTTAACCATAGTAGCATGTTCAAGTAACGATGAGGATTCAACACCAGTAGATGTTCCTGTTACAGCGGGTTCTGCCGATTTTAGTAAATATGTAGCATTAGGAAACTCACTTGCTGCAGGCTATAGCGATGGGGCACTTTTTAAATCAGGACAAAAAGGATCCTATACAAATTTGTTAGCAGAACAGTTTAAATTAGTAGGTGGTGGCGAATTTAAAATCCCGTTAATGAATGATGACATCGGAGGAATTTTATTC
>CANHMG010000128.1 GCA_947461795.1 Flavobacteriaceae bacterium
ATAATCTTCATTCGCAAGGGAACTTCCAAATTGGTTTTTACACTTGAAATGATGATTAATTTTTGCAATTTTAGAAACGCTGCCATTTCTTGAACCAAAACTCCACCAAAAGAAACACCAATTAATACCGCTTCATCATGGATGACGAAACTCGACATTCTTTTAGCATACGCTTGTAAAGTTTCTTTTTTATTGGGTATCTGCCATTCTAATAAATGGATTTCAAATACTGTTTCCGGCAATTTTATTCGCTCAAAAATAGCTGAACTTGCTGCTAGACCAGGCATGAAATAAACATGGATTTTTCCCATATTTCTAAAACGATTTAATATTAATTTGTAATGTATTGATAACGAATTGACCTTTCCTTTAAAAACTAGTAAAGCTATTAAATCCAAAATTACATTTTACACTTTTGAATACCTAAAGAAAGAGGAAACATATTAGAGAATAATCTCTTACCATCCATTTTATAACTCACAATTGTATTATAAATGAATGAATTCTTATTCATTTTGCCTATATTTGTGTCCTCATTCTTCAAAAGATTTATTTCCCAAATTGAAATCTTACCGAATTGACGATTGTAAGTGAATAGATCTTTCAACTTTTCACCTGCAATCATTTTGTTAATAGAAATTAATTACACTAAATAATATAATTTGATTATGGAAGCAGCTATCACAATGGAAATCAAAGACAATACTTTTGCAAGACAATTTGAAACCATCGTTTCAGAAGGTTTGATTTCTTTAGAATATTCCTTTCAAGAGAAAAAAATATTCTTGACAAAAATAAATACTCCAGAAGGTTTTAATGATGAAGAATTTATTACGGAACTATTAAGAAACATCATGAATATTGCCTACGAACGCAAACTTAAAGTCGTTCCTATTCTCCCTAAAATCGCATTGTTTTTTAGAAAAAATACGATCTATAGAGATTTGTTGCCTCCTGGAATTAAGATTTAAATCGATGCCCTTCATGTCCAAAAAACATTTCCTTCTTTTTTTTATTTTTGTTACTCATTTTCTTTCAGCACAAGACGGTCCGCCACCGCCACCAGGATGTCAGGTCTATACAGAGTTTGATGATGACAATGATGGCTTTGCACAATTTGATCTCGATACTTATTTTGTACAATTCAGAAACAGTGCATTAACCACCGGAACAGGTTTCGACTTGTCAGGTTACCAGATTGAGTTCTATCCGTCAGAAATAGATTATAATCAAGGAACAAACCAGATAACAACTTCTCCCTATACCAATATTGTGAGTTATGAGCAAACTTGCTATATGAAATTCATATATTCCGGAACAGGGCCAGTTTACAATCCTGCGGATCTTGCTTATTATTTTACTTGCCATAAATTGGAAACCACGAATTCTTTAACGACTATTACACAAATACAGGATTTAATACAGCTCTATCCGAATCCGGTTTCAGGTTATTTAAATATAAAATGTAAAAAGGAAACTACATTCACAACATCGATTTACGATATGAACGGTAGGCTTTTGATTCAAGCGAACGAAACTCCAACAATAGATCTATCCGAACTTAAAAACGGAATTTATCTTGTAAAAGTAGCCACTGAAGGAAAAGAATTTTCCCGAAAAATAACTGTCGCCCATTAAATTCAATGATATAAAAAACAAAAAGCCGTTACGTGTGTAGCGGCTTTTTTTATTAGAGATGATTTAACTATTTAAATCTTGTCATTTATAGATTTAAACTAAAATATCTGAACTGGATTTATTTGAGGCTCTGACGGAGCAAACTCCATTCTCACAGAGCCATCCTCATCAATTCTAGTTAAATTAATTTCATGCAAGGTGTTTACTAATTCTGGGTTCCAAGGAGTTTTTACTTTGACGTAGTTTTCCGTAAAACCGTGAATATAACCTTCTTTATTTTCGCTTTCAAATAAAACCGTTCGGTTCGTCCCTAATTGACTTTCGTAAAAGGCACGACGTTTCTTTACAGATAAGCCACGCAACATTTTACTTCGTTTCGCCCGCACGTTTGCAGGAACGACACCCAACATCATCGCCGCTTCGGTATTATCGCGTTCCGAATACGTAAATACATGCAAATACGAAATATCCAAATCGTTCAAAAAATGATAGGTTTCTAAAAAATGTTCCTCAGTTTCGCCAGGAAAGCCAACGATAACGTCTACGCCAATACAAGCATGCGGCATGACTTCACGAATTTTATTCACCCGTTCCGTATAGACTTCACGCATATAACGACGCTTCATCAATTTCAAAATATCGTTACTGCCCGACTGTAGCGGAATGTGAAAATGCGGGACAAAAGTTCTACTTTTCGATACAAATTCAATCGTTTCGTTTTTTAACAAATTCGGCTCGATAGAAGAAATGCGCAAACGCTCAATTCCCTCCACTTTATCCAATTCCTTAACGAGTTCTAAAAAAGTATGTTCGTGTTTTTTATTGCCGAATTCCCCTTTTCCATAATCGCCAATGTTCACACCGGTCAACACAATTTCTTTGATGTTCTGCTGTGAAATTTCATAGGCATTTTTCAATACGTTTTCTAAAGCATCACTTCTAGAAATCCCGCGCGCCAATGGAATCGTGCAATACGTACATTTATAATCGCAACCATCTTGCACTTTCAAAAAAGCTCGCGTTCGGTCGCCAATGGAGTAACTTCCTACATAAAAATCAGCTTCGGCAATCTCACATGAATGCACTTCACCAAAATCATTTTTAGACAAGTCGTTAATATAATCGGTAATTTTAAATTTCTCTGTCGCTCCCAACACCAAATCGACGCCATCTACAGCAGCCAATTCTTCGGGTTTCAACTGAGCATAACAACCCACCGCCGCTACAAAAGCTTTGTCGTTGAGCTTCATAGCTTTCTTCACTACTTGTTTAAATTGCTTGTCAGCATTGTCCGTCACCGAACAGGTGTTGATGACATAAATATCCGCCACTTCCTCAAAATCAACACGATCAAAACCTTCTTCTTGAAAATTTCTAGCAATCGTAGACGTCTCCGAAAAATTCAGTTTGCAACCGAGCGTGTAAAAAGCGACTTTCTTTTTGGTATTCATAGTTTGGTTTTTTGGGCGTTCCCTGCGGGTCAGGCTTTCCGCAGTGCACGGCACTTAGCTCCACATACGGAGTATTCATCGAATTCCTATAAGAAATATTAACCAATGAGATAATCCTTAACGCGGCCCGTCTTTTAAAAGAAATTAATCCTCAAAAACGGTCTGCAAAAGTACACACAAAAATCGATTAGAAAAAACAGCCTTCTTGTTTTTTAGGAACTCGCTGTCAATAGATTATAATTTCATGACGCATCAACTGCCCTAGCCCTGATGGCAGCGGCATCTTTTGTTCGCGGCGTTCGCGGACAAAA
>CANHMG010000129.1 GCA_947461795.1 Flavobacteriaceae bacterium
ACACCCAAAGCACCAAATAAATGCATCGGTCTTTTACCAAAACGCGACAAAAACCAAATCGTAATTAAATCTAAAAACCCATTAATAAAACGATCCATGCCAAATTTGGTTTCGCCATATTTACGAGCTTGATGTTTGACTACTTTTTCTCCAATTTTAGAAAATCCAGCATTCTTGGCTAGTACAGGAATGTATCGGTGCATTTCTCCCGAAACCTCAATGTTCTTTACGACCACATTTTTGTAGGCTTTAAGGCCACAATTGAAATCATTCAATTGCACACCCGATGTTTGTCGCGCTGCCCAATTGAATAATTTAGAAGGCAAGTTTTTTGTCACTACAGAATCATAACGTTTTTTCTTCCAACCCGAAACCAAGTCAAAACCACCTTTAAGAATCATGTCGTTCAATTCTGGAATTTCTTCTGGATTGTCTTGCAAATCTGCATCCATAGTGATAATAACATCGCCTTGGGCTTTTGCAAAACCGGCATGTAAAGCTTGCGATTTCCCAAAGTTTTTTAAGAATCGGATTCCTTTGATGTTCGGATTTTCTTGTGATATTTTTTCAATGATGGACCAAGACGTATCGGTACTTCCGTCATCAATAAAAAGTACTTCATAACTATAATTATGAGATTTCATTACAGTAACAATCCAATCGTGGAGTTCTTGCAAGGATTCTTCTTCGTTGAGAAGTGGAATGATGATGGATAAATTCATTAATTTTAGATACTTTGGGGTTTGTCTTTTTTAACGATAGCCCCTATAATTAGGGAATAAATCAAACCTATAAAACTAAACATTAATAAAGTTACCGGTACAATTAGCATTGGACTCATGAATTTTTTGGTCCAAGTCATTGCCATTTCCAATTGTTCTGAAGTCATGTCAGGAGACTTCTGAATCATCACAGCTTTTGTTTTTCTTAAGATTTCCTCGACAAATTCAGGGAAGAAATAATTAAAAACAACACTAAACAACGCATAGATTAAACCGCCAATCAAACAAACTGTAACCCCTTTTTTGAGACATTCTCCAAAAGAAATAAATCCAAAATTTGATTTTTTATAGGCATTGCAAACCATATAAATTAATCCAACTGGAAAAACAAAATAATTGCAAGTATTCATTATGGTTCCGATCATTGGATTCGAAATGGGATCAATATCCATGATATAAAGCACTACAAATTCTAGGACCATGATGATGCCAAAAAGAACTCCAAGTTGAACTGGTGAAGTGGTCGGAGTATTCGTTGTATTTTCTTCCATAAAAGATATGTTTCAGATTAAGTTACAAATATAACAATTCCCAATTTACACACTATAAAAATCGTTTTAGATATTCATTTAAAAAAAGTAAATAAACATTTGATTTTTAAAAAATAAGTGTAAATTTGCACACTCAAAAATAATTAAGTAAAAAGTTATAAGGCGTTTATACCTTTTCAAAAGAGAAGCCGCAAGACAACTTATAACCAACAAGAAAAATAAAATACCATGAAAAAAGGAATTCACCCAGAAAATTACAGACTAGTTGCTTTCAAAGACATGTCGAATGAAGAAGTATTTATCACTAAATCTACTGCTGATACTAGAGAAACTATTACACACGAAGGTGTTGAATATCCTGTAGTAAAAATGGAGATCTCAAGAACTTCTCACCCTTTTTATACTGGTAAATCGAAACTTATTGATACAGCAGGTCGTATCGATAAATTCAAAACGAAATACGCTAAACACGGTAAATAAGAAATACAGTGTTCAAAATAGAAAAAAGCCTTTCCTAGTGAAAGGCTTTTTTTATTACTACAACGAAATTAACTTCCACCCTGTTTTGCTGAACGGATTTTTTTTACAAACTTTGAGCGTTACAATTTAGAAATCAAACGACATGAACTATATTCTATTCGACGGAACCGTACGAAACGCTTTATTGCCTTTTACATTTACACGTCCAGTTGCTGACATCCGCATCGGAATTCTGACCATTCGAGAAAAATGGGAAAAGCATTTAGGAACTACCACTACGACTTTGACAGAAGAATACCTTTCTGAAAAATATCCAATGGTCGAAATGGAAGAAAATGTCATGATCAATGCCTCTTTTCTGCCCAATGATATCTTGTCGGAAATGGTCAAGAATCTAGAACCCAATCAGGCGATTTTTAAAGGGGAAGAAGTCATTGCTTTTTATACGCAAGACACGCAAGAGGAAGTTGATTTTGACACCTATGAAATTTTAGAATACCAAAACGATTGTCTTTTTGTCGCCAATCCATGGGATATTTTTGCTAAGAACGACGCGGCGCTGCGCGAAGATTTCGAATTGTTAACCGAAGACCGCAAATCGCAACCGATTCCGAAAAGCGTCAACGTGATTGCACCGGAAAATATTTTTATAGAGGAAGGTGCGAAATTGGAATTTGTTACTCTAAATGCTTCAAGTGGTCCAATATATATAGGTAAGAATTCCGAAATCATGGAAGGCTCTGTGATACGTGGCCCGTTTGCTTTGTGTGAAGAAGCCCAAGTGAAATTGGCAACCAAAGTTTATGGTGCCACCACTGTTGGGCCGCATTGCCGTATTGGCGGTGAAGTGAGTAACTCTGTATTATTCGGCTATTCGAACAAAGGTCACGACGGATTTTTAGGTAATTCGGTGTTGGGCGAGTGGTGCAACATTGGTGCGGACAGCAATAACTCGAATCTTAAAAACAACTACGAAGAAGTCAAATTGTGGAGCTACGAAACCGAGGGTTTTGCCAAAACCGGATTGCAATTTTGCGGTTTGATGATGGGCGATCACAGCAAATGTGGTATCAACACCATGTTCAATACCGGAACAGTCGTGGGCGTGAGCACCAACATTTTTGGCGCTGGATTTCCTCGCAATTTTGTCCCGAGTTTCTCATGGGGCGGTGCGGCAGGATTTTCGACTTACATCACCAAAAAAGCTTTTGAAACTGCACGAATCGTCATGTCGCGTCGTCATGTGGAGTTTGATGAAAAAGAAGCGCGCATTTTAGAGCACGTTTTTGAACTGACGAAAAAATACCGAGGATAATTAATAGTTAATAATGAATAATTAATAAGGACCACAATTGTAATGCAGTTGTGGTTTTTTATTAGAAGCTATTCCTGCTGTACGCTATATTTTTGTCCGCGAACGCCGCGAACAAAAGATGCCGCTGCCATCAGGGCTAGGGCAGTTGATGCGTCATGAAATTATAATCTATTGACAGCGAGTTCCTAAAAAACAAGAAGGCTGTTTTTTCTAATCGATTTTTGTGTGTACTTTTGCAG